>DUJH01000025.1:33862-38837 GCA_013329905.1 Candidatus Thalassarchaeaceae archaeon
TGCCAAGCGCGGGTATGGGTGAGTAAGCGCCTGAGAGCGATCATATTGAATTTCGAATGCTCGGCAATCAGCCCATCGATTGCCGAGACCTTGAACACCCTGCGCGTCTCACTCAGCAATCCATTCTCGTCGAGCAGCCCAAGATGCTCAAGGTGTATCGCTTGTAGCAAGTGTTCAACTGCTGAATCAGCCGTCTGATCGCTCCTCACATCGTCATGCAGTGATTTAATCCAGATATCCCAATGACTGGCCGTCTCTGGGTCAAGGTGTGCCACCAAGAGGTCAGAGAGTACTCGGTCAAGTGTGCTGGCGTGAATGGTTGGGGCGTGGAGAGATAGGAGAGGAAACGAATTCGAGCGCATCGGAATCGACTCTTCAAGCCGCAGTGTATTGAGCGCAGCAATAACTCCGAGCGCAACGCAGGAACCGATTACCAGAGAGCTCAGCGTATCGCCAGCCGCGAGATTCCACAGTGATGCCAGCGCGGCAGATGCGAGAATTGCACAAGACAATCTGACGCGCTCACGGATACGCCTCTCATCGAGGGAATTCAGAATCCTTTCTACGCCAGGATATGCATTCATTGAGCGAAAACCCACCGCGCGTAATCTCAGTCTATCTCTTGCAGACATTCGCGCGAATGATGCGGCGAATAGAGCCGGCACAAAGCTCGCCGTCAAAGCGACGTGAACAGAAATCGCGATTGGAAAAGAGGCTAGTTCCCAACTGATGAGAAGGAGGGCCGAAGTGATTGGAGCAATCAGTGAAAGAAATAGGCGTAATTGTGGTAGAGGTCGACTCGATGCAATGCGAACCCAAAACCTGCGCCCTGCGTCTCTGGCCTTGACCCTCAGACTCAGGGCTTGCTCTTGCTGAACGTGGCGCTCGCTCTCCTCCGCGTAGGGAGTGGGCAGGCTACGCTCGCTCACCATGGCCCTCCGACCCCACTCAGGGCTTGATTCTCTCGGCTGGAATAGGGACGTTTGGTGGCGGTTTCCAGACCCTTACTATTCTTGAGGGAGATGCGGTCGCAGAAACGGGCGATTAGTGTAGTCTGGATATCACCTTGGCCTCCTAAGCCGAGAACACGGGTTCAAATCCTGTATCGCCCGCCACTACTTTTCCTGATTAGCCGAAGGCGAGCCCGTGCTTTCGTCCGGAAGCTGCAGCCTTGTGAAGGAAATTCTCGAATGGGATTCTTGCATGCATAGTACTTCGAATCTGGGTATCGCAAAGCGCTAGGTCTGCAAGCAACTCCCTACGTAATTCATCAGGTAATGACAAGCGGCGGCCGACCAAAACATCGTGCAATTGCGAGATGAGATCGTCTGCATCGAGGCCATGATCGTTCATCAATCGGTCAACCTCGGCCATAGCTCCTGCCAAAACCTTAGAGCGGCGCCCACGGACTTTTTCCCAGCGCCATTCGACTACGCGGCCGCGCAAAGCCAACTCCAGTAGATGGCGTCCTGCTTGCAGCGTTGTCGCCTGCACCAACCGGTGAACAGCGGATCGATCGGCCGCCAATCCTCTCGCATCTAGCATTTCGAGGGTGAAGATGGCTTTCCGTAGGTTGCCTTCAGCCACGTAAGCGAGGTCTCCCAACACCCCATCGGCGACCTCGGTTCCTTCCTTTGCAGCCAATGAGCGCATGGTCCCGATGACAACTTCTCGATCGGTGGAAGGGATCCTTACCATCCTCGTGCGCGAGCGAATTGCATCGATTAATCGTGAAGGGGCTCGCGCAACCAGAATGAATCGGCTGGCGACGCCGACAGTTTCCATCATGCGGCGAAGGTATGCTTGTCTGATGCCACCCAGATGGTCGGCATCCTCGATTACCAATAATCGACTCACTGGAACTTGTCCCGATTGAATCTCAATCTCCGCTCCAGTCGGAGCCACATCACCCTCTGCAGCTCGGATAATCCCACGATCATAGGCATCCAGACTCATTCTGCCAGCGAGGGTATCTGCCGAACCCGAACCTCCTGGCCGGAGAAATCCTTCGAACTTGGCCATCGCACCGCGGGTTCGAACTAGGTCACGTGCCTGTAGAACATGCGTAGTCGCCCGCCAGCCAGGCCCCAGCATCTGCCGAGCAACCAACCTCCATGCGGCCGTCTTTCCAACCCCTGCAGGTCCAGTAATCAGTAGATGCGGGGGTTGAGCCGCTAAACTAGCACCGACAAGGGCATCGCGAATCTCAGCCGGCACGGCCAATTCGTCGAAGGTACGCGGAGCATGAGTGCTCAGCCAACTCGCCACGGGGCAACGTGAGTGAGGCGGGTCTTGAAGTGAGCGCCGACCCTTCCACTGGGGAGGGTCGTCCCGCGCTGCGGTTTCAGCGTGCTCGGAGAATCTTGTATCCGCTCTCGGTTCCTTCCTTGCGCGGCTTGACGAAGATACGGTATCCACACTTGTGGCATGACTTGCCAACGGTGCCGACCTCTATCCACTCGATGTGTCCGCAACGCAGGCACTTGTATCGGGGCTCGAGAGAGGCCATCGGTGAGCTGCAATGATTGCACGAGACGTTGCCGTCAGGGTCGTACGGCTTGCGGTCAGTGCGGTTGCAGGAGAGGCACTTGTAGAGAGTGAGCCTATTCGCCATCGAGCCGCCGACCTGCCGGGCCTTCTTCAATCTGCTCATCGCTGATACGGGCCCTAACGGGCCCTTCTACAGATATCTACGAAGTTCTCAAAGATCTGTACACCATACTCAGAATCGTTGACTTCTGGATGGAATTGAAGGCCGAATCGGTCCTTTGTTTGGTTCTCCATCGCTTGAATTGCGCACGATTCGCTACTTGCTGTTATGCGGAATCCCTCTGGCACTTCCACAACCTCGTCATTGTGGCTCTCCCACACGTTCTGAGTCTCTGGCGTACCTGCAAAGATTAGCCCGCCGCCGTCGATGAGATCGATTGTCGCAGCGCCGAATTCTGGGGCCGGTGCCTCGTCTGCTCGGCCACCGTAAAATCCAGCCATGAATTGATGACCGGCGCATATTCCTAGAATTGGTATATCCAGCCCGAGATAGGCTCCACAATTACCAAGTTCGCCAGTAAGGCCTACTCGGGCTGCCCCGCCGGATAGAATTAGACCGTCAAGAGTGCGAAGTTCTGAGAGTGGAGTTTTGTTGGGAATAATCTGGGTGTCGACACCCATGTAGCGCAGCATGCGCCATTCGCGGTGGGTCCATTGGCCGCCGTTATCGACGACATCGATGACGAGGCGGTCTTCGCTCATATCGAAGTGGGGCCGAAGAGGGATGATGAATGATGCCCTGATTTCGTTTCAATCGACTTTGTTATTTGGGCCAAAATCGAAGGTAAGAAGGCACCCCCTTCTCGCGAGCGATTGAAATAGAGAACGGTAGTCGTGCCGTCTCCTGCCCTGATGGTGTAGTGGCCTATCATGCAGCCCTGTCGAGGCTGCGACCCGGGTTCAAATCCCGGTCGGGGCGCCACTAATTCTCCTCTTCCCACCAGTTGGCTTCTGCTTGGGGATCGGGCTCCGGCTCTGGCTCTGATACGATTTCCTCAAGCATGGATGGTTGATGTCTCAAACAATAATTTGAGGCTCGGTAAGTTAACGCATTGCAAGAGTCGATTGAACAGTTTTGCATTTGCTGGAGTCGCCTTTGAGCAGGAGTTAGTGACTTCCTTAACCTTCGAGCGTCCTCTATTTCNNAAATCCCGGTCGGGGCGCCACTTATTGGGGTCCTTGTGATTGGTGCACGTAGCAGTAATCACTACTTCGAGAGATACCCCTACGGCACTTCTTGCCCGTCAAATTGTCGCTGTGGAGGCAGATTGTGTTCTGCGCCCTTCCACGGCGGTCTCGAGCTCGGGGCTGCCGAGATACCTCGCGCTCGCGCCTTTCGGCCTCGGACATCTGAAGTTCAATCACTGTTTCTTCCCACTCTCTCTCCTTCTCCGCAAGCATCTCCAAGGACGCTGGATCCGTCTGGATGACATTAGCGGCGCTCTCGANNCGTCTTTCGGTGTGGTTGTCAGCAAGCGATTCGGAAACGCCTTGGGACGCCTTTTGTCCTGCCGTGATCAAGAGCCAAATGAGGCCGCCGCAAAGAAGTTCGGCAATAAACGACTCAATCACAACTATTCTCCATCCATGAATTTGAATCTACTTTTCTTGGCTTTGGGGCTGCTCGTCTTCCCACCAGTTTTCTTCATCGTTTGGTTCGGGATTTGATTCCGAGTTCGATGATATGTGGTCTTGATGTTTATGGCAATAATCTGTCATTCGAAAATTTCCTGTGTTACATCCAGGTACTGAACACTTTCTTGACATTAGTTCTTGGCGTTCTGATGGAGAGAGCGTTCCAGGGCTTGTGTCAGAATCCGTTCGAAATTCGGCTTCATCGCCTGGCGGAGAAGTTTTTTCGTTTCTGAGCGCGTAGAATGTCAAACTGATTGCGAAAAAGACACCTAAGGTTGGGGCTGACTGGAAAAACAGAATGATGAAAAGCAAACCGAACAGATAAAGAGTAATCTTGTTGTTTCTTTCCTTTCTTTTTTCGATTTCTTCCAAGATTCTTGCATATTCTGCTGGGTCGTCTTTGGCGGCTTCGAGTTTCTTTTTTTCTTTGCTTTTGTGCATCGATTCTCCCGCAGCATCGACGGCAATCCATCCAAGAAAGTCTAGTGGCATGTTGTTTCCTCGTAATAATGTCTAGTAGCCCGAAGGGTCTGGGATTTTCTGTTCCTAAATAGTCCTCTGCGAAAGCCGAAACGATGTACATTCTCTACATAGGAGCATGTCTATCTTAGTAGGCTTCTTTTCAGAATCACTCCCTCCTGAAGGTAAACCTCCTAATCCAGCACCACCAGTTTCTGCAATGGCGACAACCGCGATTGCAGCTACACCTACAAGAACGACTCCCAAAGCGACCGCCCCCAGAGTCTTAGCATAGGTTTCAACTGGGTCATCTCCAATACTTTCGCAATCG
>DUJH01000039.1 GCA_013329905.1 Candidatus Thalassarchaeaceae archaeon
TTCTTCCCAATGACTACGGCGCAGCGGGTCATTATGACCACCTGCACCGACAATGATTCTAGCAGTAAATTCACGTCCATCTCGAAGGGCAACAGCCTCACCATCAACAGATTCAACTCTGGCGTCGGTGAGATAATTCGCACCCTTCGATTTAGCCAAATCAACAAGCCACTCGTCGTGGGCAACTCGGTCTAGCATAAGCCCCTCGAATGGATAGCGAAGTGGCCGTCCCGATGGAGGGACCAAATGCATCTCAGAAGTGCGTAGAGAAATCGCGGCTTCGGGTGTCTGAAGTAAATCATCGATATCGGGAACATCAGGACAAAGCCGTCTCATCTCGTCATTACTCGGGACTAACTCTCCACATTGTAACGGGCTACCAATTGAATCACGACCATCGATTACCAAGACGTCCTTTCCACCCTCTGCAACGTAACGAGCAACAGTCGAACCTGCTGGCCCGCCTCCAATGACGATGACATCCCAATCGGTTCGCTCAACCATGAAAATCACCAGAATCCAACGGCTTGCAGCCTATCCTAGCACCTCAGGTCCTACGGCTGCGAGACTGCTTAGCAATCTCGATCATCAATGACTTCGCCTCAGAATCAGGCAGTCGATCGAGAGCTTTCTGCGCGCGGTCGATGTGATTCTGAATCAATTGCCGTGCGTAATCAAACGAACCAGCAATCTCTAGCGACTCGGTCAACTCGCCCCAGCGATCCTCACTGAAATTCTGTAAAACATCGGCGAGTTGTTCACGCTCGACACCATGAAGCATCGTCAGAGCGTGAATGAGGGGTAGAGTCATCTTGCCATCTTGGACATCTGTTCCGCGCGGTTTACCCATTGAGGAGTCCCCAGTCAAATCCAACAAATCGTCAACCAATTGGAAGGCTCTACCCACTTCCCATCCAAATTCATCGAGTAGGTCAACGACCTCTTCGGGTGCGTTGGCGAACATCGCGGCACATGCACAAGCACTTGCAAAAGGACCGGCGGTCTTGCCATCGATGATTGCGTAGTAATCCTCAGGAGTCGTTCCGAGGTCACCAATGTGCTTGAGTTGCAGAAGTTCCCCAGCTGCGATGTTCGCAGATGCCTCCCCCATCCTCTCTACAATCCGTTCTTCGCACCGACCACCAAGAGAGAATGCAAGCACGAACAGATAGTCTCCAGCGATGATACCATGAGATATTCCATGGGTCGAGTGTAGGGTTGGAACTCCTCGACGAGTCTTCGATTGATCATAGATATCGTCGTGGATTAATGTCGCTGTGTGGAGCAATTCGGCGGCGATAGCGAGATCCATTACCGAATCGACATCCTCGCCGCCGACGGCCTCGTATGCCAGCAATCCGAGTACCGGACGAATCCTCTTACCACCCGCTAACAGAATGTCACGGGCTAGGCTCATCGCAGGCGCGTCGCTCTTGGTCATCCGCTCCTGCACCAAATCCTCCAGCGCTTCATCGACGCGATCTCGACGCCGCTCAAGGCTACGACGAACATTTCGAAGTGAGACCATGGAGTTTCTTCGTGAGGGGTTGCCTATATCAACGAGAGTGCGGCCCCGCGGCTGGGCACGTTGCGTGCTCCCCCCTCGAGGTGGACGCTGTGGAAAATCGACTAAACATCGCATCACTGGATCATCCACACTGTCTCACATCAAGACATTTGGAAGATTTCTTGGCTTCTGATGCGGTGGGCGAACTCGAACTTGAAGTGGCCGCTGTGACCTCAATAGAGGATGGATTAGCGGGTTTGAAGGAAGGCGAACTGGACTTGTTCGCGCTTCCCGGTTCGCTTCTTCACGGGAGGATGATGGAGGTTCTTTCTGCTGGTTGTCAAGTAGTCGGTGCAAGGACTCCACGTCGTCCAGCGAGATTTTTGGTGAGCGAGAACAATGTGTGGCACCAACCGAAGGGCGGAATCGTCCTTTGTGAGGAGCGGATTGTCAGACGGCAACTGAGGCGGGCTCGTCGCGGCTTGCGGGTTCTCTCGCCTACCGCCTTCGCTGGGATTTACGAACTCGGCGAGATTCCTACTGATTCGGCTGATTTGGCAAGCTGGATGGAAGAGCGTCGTCAAAATGGCGAAATCGATGGATTCGTCACTTCACGTGAGGTATACGATTCGAAATTCCGGCGTGAAAGACGGCACGTTTTGGGGGTGGATCCTGAAAAACGAGGGGATGATCGTTACCTTCCCGTTCCTTACTCAGATCTCGTAGTAATGATTGCTCGAAACGGTTTCCCTCGTCGTTTGATTGAGAATTTTTCTGAACGTGAGGGCGAGACCGTTTGGTGGGTACATGAGAATTTGATTGGTTCGTTGTCTGCGGATGAGTTGGACCGTGTGGCTTTGCTCGTCCGCCATAGGCAGGTGGGTGCCATCATGCGTTTGGCAGAGGAAAACTTCGATTTAGCGATGGAGAATACATTCCATAATCCGGAAGGTGAGATGTTGCACTCTGATGTTCACGTAGAGATTCGACTCGAGTTGATTTCCGATAACGGCTGGCACACTCTCTCTGCTGAGCGGATTGTTTCTCTGCTAAAGATCGAGAGTGCTACTGTTGCTTTGTCCCATGATTGGAATAAGATGCTCGAGTCTGTTGGTTCTGAATTACCAGAACATCCTCGAGAGGGTCCAGCAACCGACGCCTGGATCGATTTACAAGAGTGACGGCGAATTTTGCTTTGCTCACAAATCCGCTTGGACTTCGCCTCTGGATGGGTAAGCGATAAGACGGCGGAGGACCGGCTGTTGACGAATAGGTGGTTCTGATGTCGGTTGATCTAGTATTACTCGACCAATTGTATCGGGCTCGTTTGGTCGAGTTGCGCAACCGCGCGGAGGCAGCTGGATTTACGAAGAATGGTTCAGTTGAGGTCGTCCGCGCTCGCCTGATTCAGAATCAAATTATGGCGGATTATGACCTTAGCTGGGATGGGATTCAAGCGATGTCACATCAGGAATTGGGAGAGACTCTCAAGATCTTCGGAATCAAGTCTTCCGGATCTCACAAAGAAAGGCGCCAGCGACTTTGGTTGCACTTGAATCATGATTCTCGGCGACTGACTGTGGAGAATCTCGCCGAGATGGAACGCGAGAAGTTGCACGGATTGTGCCGACGCCTCGAATTGCAATTGACTGGCACTCGCACTGTTCTGATGGGGCGTGTTGCTGGTGTTCTTGCGAGTCAAGGTCGAGGTTGGGGGCAGATTAAGCGGTCATTGAGGCGAAATGGCTTGCCGGATGTTTCGTCTGGTGGAACAGCACAGGTGGCTTCGCCGAAAATTTCTGGTGACCTAGTCGAGGAAGAAGTGATTCTAATCGAAGTTCCCGATACTCCTGTGGATTTCTTGCAGGCACTGCCTCAACACTTAGTTGAGGACGCTGCCGACATGCTCTCCAAATCCGAGAGGAAGCGGGATACTTCGGCATTGCAGACGCTCGTCGGGATGATCAATGATATCGAGAGGATGATTGGGACCATCCTCAACAGTCATGGTGGCCGCTGGTCCGCACCTGAGGAAGACCTCTTTCTACGAATTGCAGTGCGTCGCGGTTGGCCGATTGAAGACGAAGCGGTTAGCACGAGATTGCTGTTAGTCGCGGCGCGTATTGCTGAGGCCAAGGGCGCTCGAGACGTTGCCTTCCAGCAAGTCGGTGAGACACCGGTGAGTGGCTCGAGAGCCGCTTCGGTTACAGATTCGGATGCGATTGCTCGCATTCGAGCCAAGATGACCGAGGCAGAGCAGGTCATCGCAAGATTGCGATAATCACTCTGGGGTCAAACGGAAGAAACTGAATCTTGGCTCGATGATTGAACCCTCGATATCTCGAAGGTTGTCGATTGCATCCTCAGCGGCTTCTCGGCTGTGTCCTGATGTGACTGCGGCGTGGACGAGCGTATCGTAATCCACGCCACCACCGTCGTCTTTTGCCCGAATTGTCTCGAGGAGAACATCGGCGATTTCTCCGGTTGGGGTTGGAGAGGCTTGTTTCTCTGCTACGGGGGAAGGCGCGTCGGATGACTGCTCGAGTGTTGGTTGAGCAGCAGGTGGCGACTCGATCAAAATGTCTGAGCCAGTCGCCATCGAAAGTCCTTGGAGAACTCCTACGCGGTAATTTTCAGTGTCAAATTCGCCGTAATGACCTCGTGCGAGAATCATTCCATCAACGAGATCTGTTGGAACTCCCGAGGCCTCGAGGGCTGCTGGAGTTAGGTCAGATTCCATCGAGGCTTCGAAGGCGTCGAGACGACGGAGGGTGGCTTCCGATGCTTCGACGAGCCAGTGAGTGTATCGGTCCTTGTCGACTATGGTGAATTCCTCGGCACGGAATGAAGTGAAGACTCCGCCGTCCTCGGTTTCGAACCAGCGTGCTCGACCAACGAGCAACATGAGGAATCGGTCGCCGGACTCAAAGCGATTGAGAATCTCTTCGATGTCGGCGTGAAGCTCGGGCTGGAAAGAGGCGACCTCGAAACGATGAGTTCCGGTCGGATCACGAAGATGACCAGTGTAGAAAGAGCCGTTGTCGGTTTCACGGCGCTCGACTCTATCGATGACTCCGCCTACGAGAGCGCGGTTGACCTTCGCTCCGAGTTTGGTGATGACGAAGGAGGGGTCGTATTCGCCTGCACCTTCCTCGGGTAGGTCGGCATCCATGTATTCCTGAGCGAAGAGGCGTACCGCTGTTTGGCGGACTCTGCGTGCGGGTTGGGAAATCACAGAATCACCCCCCAGCGATTCATGACCGCTTTCGCTGCTTCTTCAGGTGTCTGAGTGTCGACTTCGACCGTATCAGCCATCAGAATGGCTCCCTGTCCGTCGACCATCGCCCTGCCGTTGATAGTGAGTTTGCAAGCAAGGAATCTTTCCCTCAGAGTTGCAAGGTAACCAGACTGTGTGTTGGCATTGATAGCGTCCTTAATCTGATCTTGATCCATTCCGGTGAAGGACTCAGTGGCCTCTTTCCCGATAAGGAGAGAAGCATTTGAGACTCCGTTATCGAGAACGAGCCTAATTCGTACATCCTCTTCGCCTCGCTGTGGTCCATGGTCTGCACAAGCGCCGTCTCTTAGCACCCTGCGACAATCTGGACAACGTTCGATAATGCCTGAATTGTTCCCGATGGCAACGACGGTTCCAGAGGTTCGTATACCCCGTCGAGAACCACCACCAAGAAGTGTAGTTAGATCGACCTCTACCCAATGGTCAGCAGGGTCAATCTTCTCCCAAGGTGGGTCAGAAAGATCGATGACTTGGTCGGATGAATCGATGACGAGGTCCGGCGAACCCTGCCAGAACTGGACGCGAGCTCCGGTGAGATGTAGGAACGAGCCAGACTCGGGGTTCATTTCCCCCCATGATGTAAGGCGACAGCGGCCGGTTGGATCCATCACATCGCCGCTGCGAACCGTTTTTTCCTCGCCATTGGCATTAGTGAAGGTACGGGCCTGCCAATTCTCGACTTGGACAGTGATTTCGATGTCTCGAGCACCATCTCTAAGGTCAGCGATCGTCAAGCGGGTAGCGGATTTTAGGTCATCCATGCTCGCGAATGCATTGTCGTGAAATGGCTCGATTTTGGTGAGGTCGCCGATGTTGATTTCAGGCGTTTCGCGGAATCGGCGAACTTGAGCGCGATCAATCTTGACAAGGGAACCGACCTCGTGATTGAACTCACGCCATGAGATGAAGCCGATTGTTCCAGATGGATCGGCAAGGCGACCACGGACGATATCGAGGGTGCCACTTCCGTCTTTCTTGACGATTTGATCATCCTTCTTTGAAAGGATGCGTGCGACGACGCTGACAATTCCTTCGGCTGTTCCAGCGTCAGCGATGGAAACCGGTTCGTCTGAAATCTTGGTGACTGGTTGGCCACCCTCTTTCAGAACGGTGACTCGGGTCGGTCGGTTGATGTTGAGGGCTCGGCGGTTGTTCCAGAAATTTACCGAGACACCTTCGAGTCTGACGACCGAGCCAGGAGTGAGATTCTCTGAATGATCGCCCCAGTCAGTGAAGTCCCAGCGCTCGCGCTCGCCTTCCCATGGACTGTCCTCAATCCATCCGTAGGCGATTTGACGTTCCTCACCGCGGACAGTCTGAATTTTTGGAATGTAAGAGACAACTGCGACTTCGATGGTGACGTTCTTGTCGTCCTCTTTCAATTCGGAGAAGCGTGTGACCTTCTTCTGAGGAGGGGCTGTTCGCGAGGGAGAGGAGATGGTCGAGACCTCCTTGCCAGCGGCGATTTGGAACTTACGTACCACTGAACGTAGAGCGTCCTCTGGTGGAATCAGGAAATCCTCCTCATACCTTCGGAACTCATTGATTATCTCAGTTTCATCCGCGCCTTCGCATTCTTCTTTAACGACAGCAATCTGTGCTGCATACCTTCCATCTTCACTCATCTGCTCACCTATGTTCAGAGGCAATACATCGAGCCTACTTGAACCAGTGGCCGACCAGAATCCGGAGATTCAGAATCGTCCGCGAGCGCGATGCTGCTCAGTGTGGGTTGGGGTAGGCTCGACACCACATCGTCTCCGGGATGTGCGTTCCAGTCGTGGAGGTCTTTGAAGATAGCCATCCGAAGGTGAGGCTGTGTGACCGACTGGGTTTTCATCTCAGCGCTGTTGTCAGAAGCCGATGAGCGCTGGTGAGCCCTGTCGATTCGGCGTTCTTACAGCCTCTGACAGGGCGAGTGCCGGCGAGTATGAAGATCGCAGCGGGCCGGCAATCGAAGCCTTCCTCAGCGAGGCGCTTACCTCTCCTTGGGAAATCTCACGACGTCTCGTCGAAGATGAACAGAAATCCATCGAGCAAGCCTTGATCGAATTGTCCGATGAGGGTTGCTCGCTAATCATAACCACAGGAGGAACTGGACCTGCTCCACGCGATGTGACTCCGGAGGCTACCGAAGCGGTCTGTGAGAGGATGCTGCCTGGATTCGGCGAGCAAATGAGAGCGATCTCGCTCAAACACGTTCCAACTGCAGTTCTCTCTCGGCAGACCGCAGGTATTCGAGGATCGACACTCATTCTCAACCTACCAGGTTCGCCTCGATCGATTCGCGAGATTCTCGACGAAATCTTCGCCGCCGTGCCATATTGCATCGACCTCATCGGCGGCCCATACATCACCACCGACTCGAAAATCGTCGACGCCTTTCGACCCCCGCACGCGCGTCGCTAAGCGCTAGTCGATCTCTCTGCGAGCGGGGATTAAACCCACGTTACATATTAACGGGCGATTCCGGCCGGCGAGCCATGGCCAAGATGAAGTCAGGCGACATTGTATCCGATAGAGCGGCAGATGAGATCCGAGAGATTGACGTCACCCTTGATTTCACGCCGAATGCAGACGCGTCCGTGCTCTACCGACAGGGAGACACAATGGTACTCGCCTGTGCAACCGTAGCTTCCTCACTCCCACGATGGTTTCCTCGGGACGCCGACAGAGGTTGGGTTCACGCTGAATATTCACTCCTACCCGGTTCTACCGATTCGAGATTCCAGCGCGAAAGGCGCGGAGCGAAGGGGCGAACACAGGAAATTGAGCGCCTCGTTGCTCGCAGCCTTCGTGGAGCCATCAACCTCGATGCGCTCGGCCCAATCGCCATCACAGTCGATTGTGATGTGCTGAATGCTGATGGCGGAACACGCTGCGCCTCTATCACAGCCGCAAATATCGCTCTCAGGCTGTGTATTCGCCGGCTCATTGCAGCAGGTCGCTGCCTTCCAGCGAACAAGAGACTCAAACATGACCAAATCAAGGCTGGAGTCAAAGCGCCAACATTGAGCGCAGCAGAAGCAAAAGCCCACGAAAATGCGGTCCTACCACACGACCTTGCCGCGATTAGCGTTGGTCTCATCGATGGAGGAGTATACACCGATCTGGATTACATCCTCGACAGCAATGCCGACGTCGACATGAACGTCGTGATGACCGCAGACGGCAAGTTTGTCGAAGTCCAGGGAACTGGAGAAGAATTCACCTACACCCGCGCCGAGCTCGACGCACTCCTAGAATCTGCAACCGCGGGCGTCGCTACCCTCAACCAGATGCAAATTCGTGTCCTCGACGGCGTCGAATGAGAATATGGTGGGACTGGCCGGACTTGAACCAGCGGCCTCCGCATCTTCAGTGCGGCGCTCTCCCAGCTGAGCTACAGTCCCTGTAGCGACCTCGCCACATCGATTCCGGCTTCAAGTCTTCCCAACTCAAAGCGTGCTTTGCAACGAAGTTTTCTCCCAGTGAAACCGGGGAGATTGCTCGACTTCTTCTGACTTACAACATGAGCGAGATATGATTCATCACAGGGACCGAACCAATCAAAACAAGTCTTCGAACTCTTCGTCTTCTTTGCCCTCGATGGACATCATCTTGCCATCGCCTTTCTTGGCAGATTTCTTCTTTGCTGCGGTTGCCTTCTTCTCATCTGCAGCCGCCTTCTCTGCTGCAGCCGCCGCCTTCTCTGCTGCAGCCGCCTCCTTCTTCTCCTTAGCAGCGAGCTTCTTGTCCTTGTCAGTCTCAAGTGATTTCTTGCGTGCCTCAGCCTGTTCCTTCTCGCGCCGAGCCAATTCATCGACATCGATTCCAGCCTCGGCTGCGAGCTTCGTCCGGCGCTCATCGCGAGCACGAATCTCAAGAAGGCGCTGGCGAGCCTTGTCGTAATGCTGAGACATGTACATCGCATCGTGCTCGAGCAATGGTGAATCCGAAATAATCGTGATATCCATCCAATCGCCCTCCTCAGCCAAATACTCAGCGAAGGGCTCGAACTTGAGGTCAGACTTCTTGATCTGCGTGTAGTGTTGGGCATTACCCATGCGATGCTCGACACCGGCAAAGTGGCAGTAGAACTTCTTCCCACCTATGGTATCGCGAACTTGATCAAACAATTCTGCGTAATCTTCGGACGTCTTCAGGCGACCGTGGCCTCGCGCGTGGATGTGAGCCATGTTGAGGACTGGAACTGTGCCTTCGACATGGTTGACAACCTCGAGAACCTCTTCGACGGTGCCCCAGAGTTCCTGCTGACCCGACGTCTCGACTCCCACCAAGGTTGGCTCCGCCTCGTGCACCCAAGGGAAGGCGGAGTATTCCTCCTCTTCCTTTTCGTCTCCCCATATCGAGCGGACACGTTCGACCACACCAGTGAATATGTTAGCGACCTCTTCGTTTGCTTTGGTACCGGGTTCGTATTCTGCGTATGGTCCAACATGACAGACCATGTGCCGAGCATTGACAATCTTCCCAACCTGCATGCTCGACTCCATCTTCGACAGCGTTCGATTACGATCGCGTGTGCTACCCAACAGTTCGCCGTAATACGGCCCATGCACATTCATTTCGAATTCCGCTTTGTGGCTGAGAATACCAGCCTGCCAGTACTGATCGAAGTGATGCGGCTGAACCTGACGGACGGTTTGAATCTCCATCGTCTCCAAGCCGAGAACCGTTATGTCATCCATTCCTTCGACGATGGTTCGGCCCTTGCAAGAGAGCGGAACACCGGCCGGTCCAAGTCTAAGTGGCATACGCTTCGCTCCTCGCAGGTCGGGCGGAAGGGGTGGTCCTACTAAAGGGGTATTCGAGAGGGGTGTGACAAAGTGGAAGGAAAAGTCATGCGAATCCAGAGAATTCGTGCCAGTTGAAGCCGCCTTCAACTGAATTTTGCGGCAGCAGCGACGCCATCAGAACCTGGGCCTTGCCGCGGTAATTCACAGAGGTAGTGGCCAAGCCAAGCAGCGGCTGAGTCGGCCGAGCACGAACCGATGTGGGAGCCTAGCGAGTGTTCTATTTTGACACGGTTCTGTGCTGGCTCACAAGCGATGACTTGAGGCACCATTCCGCGCAGACGAATCTCTCGTAGCAAGTCGTCTTGACTAAACTCTTCGAGAGATGCTATGCGCGGCAGTGCATCCGGCGTGAAGAAGAGAATGTGGACCTGTCGGATGCGCTCAATGACGAAGCCCCATGCCTCAGCCAAGCGAGCCGGGTCTTCGGGCAAATCAACGATCATCACGACGCGTGGGCCTTCAAATTCAGCAAATGTCATGCCCGCGCCCTGCGCGCTCCGCGCGCTATCACCAGCCAATACCGTCGAGGCAGACAAGACCAGCCAATGAGTTCCTTCAAGTCGGCCTCGCCAATCAATTTCGCCATGACTGAAATCTGCTAAATCAACTACTTCGACTCGATCCGTGGCAGCACCGGCAGCAGAATCCAGTACTGAGTCGACAACGTCTCTGCCAAACCCAACACAACGAACGGTAGTCTCCATTCAATCGACCTTCCAACGCAGCAGCGCCAGAGCCCCACCCATGCCGATGAGTTGCTGCCCCGCGTCGTGGTCCACAGAAGCCTGAATCACCTCGCCTCGATTTGTCGAAACAGTCGAAGCAACCCCTTCCCAACGAGCCCGAATTTCTCGAACGTCAGAACGAAGAAGAGAGGCGTCAATCACCAGTTTCTCAACTGCACCTTGCTCGGCAGCATCAGCAATCGAAGCGGCGCCGTAAGACACAGCCCCGTTAGTGGAAATCCTCGCAAGACCTTCTTCGATAGCACGAACCTGCCGAACCAATTCATGCTCACCGAGCACAGCGTCGGCAGCTCCACCAGCAAGAACCTCGTTAGCTGCTGGGCGACCACCGATTGAAGTCGCAGCATTCAGAATTTGATTTTCAGCACCAAGAGCGCGAAGCATTCCTTCGAATTGCTCTCGAGCGAGGCCTGGACCGCAAATCACCAATGGCATCCGATCAGGAAACACAAGTTTGGTCTCACGAGCAACACGCTCGAAGAAACCGCGACGAACTCCTGTAGAATCCTCAGCCTTCTTACCACCACCGCGCATCGAAAAAGAAGAAACATCTCGAATCCCGTGAGAGGTTACCTCGAAGATTAACACCTCATCATTCTCTACCACAACTAGCCCAGATTTTGGCAAGGAACCAGCAGCAAGAGCCGACTTCACCAAAGCTCGGTCAATCTCGGGTAAACCACCCTCAAACGAAATCTCAACCTCGTCTCCTGGAGACACCAAATGAGTGTGATGCGCGCCAATATCGATCTTCGCCTCGGTGATTACACCATGCACGCGCAAGTTGTCAGTAAATGCCTGAAAAGCGCACTCTGAAACCTGTATCTCAATCCACATCGTCTTGCGCTCAGCTGACTTCGCGCGGCCACCCTCTTGTGTCCCAGTAGTCGAATCCCGCCGATGTGAGAGCATTCCAAGGTTAGCTCCAGACCGGCAAATTTGGGCTAGAGTCCAGAGGTCATCGGCATCATCGATTCGAAGCCTAACACCCTCATCCGAGGCCTTCAATTGCCGCATTCAAACACACCCTGACCGCCGCGGACCATCACGATTCGCGTTCCGTGTCACCCTTCTCCATCAGCTGAATACGCCAGTCAAGCGGCCATCTTCGTCCATATCCATGTCCATGGCAGCTGGCCGAATCGGCAATCCAGGCATCGTCATCATCGAGCCGCAAATAGCGACGATGAATCCAGCACCAGAATTGAGACGTAACTCGCGAATCGGCATGGTGAATCCTGTTGGAGAACCAAGAGCGGTTGGCTCGTGGCTGAATGAGTACTGCGTCTTCGCCATGCAAATGGGCAGTGTGTCAAGACCCCACTCACGCAACGATTCCAGAGTCTTGTGAGCCTGCGGGGAGAAGTCCACAGTATGAGCGCCGTATACATTGGTCGCAACACGTAGAATGGTTTGGTCAGCGGGCAGGCCCGGCTCAACGATTGGCACGTAGGGTCGGCCCGCATCATCATGCGCAGCGCAAGCAGCAACAACGGCATCCGCCAGCGCACCAGCACCCTCGCCGCCCTTGGCGTGTCCCTCAAACAAGACGACATCGCGAGCTCCTGCGGCAACAGCCTCCTCACGGATAGCCGCGATCTCAGCATCGGTATCGCTCGCAAATCGATTGATTGAGACAACTACTGGAAGACCGGTTGAAGACAAATTACGTACGTGTCTTCGAAGGTTAGTTGCGGCACCGGCTCGGGTAGCTTCGACGTTCTCTGCTTCCAACTCCTCCTTCGGAGGCCTCTTTCCTCCTCCGGTAGAGAATCCATCACCGTGCAATTTCATCGAACGAACAGTAACATTCAGCACTACGCAATCGGGCACCTTTCCAGCCGCTTGAGCCTTAATCTGCAAAGCCTTCTCAGCGCCCATTTCGGCACCGAATCCAGCCTCAGTAACCACATAATCGGCGCACGACAAAGCAAGCGCATCAGCGATAATCGACGAATTCCCGTGCGCGATATTAGCAAAGGGACCACCGTGAATGAAGGCTGGATCGCCCTCAAGAGTCTGAACTAGATTCGGCAACAATGCATTGCGCAACAGTAGAGCCATAGCGCCAGCACAGCCGAGGTCATCGGCAGTCACGAGGTTCCCTGAAGTCGAAACTCCGATGGCAATCCTCCCTAACCTTGCGCGCAAGTCAGCATAATCCTTCGACAAAACGAGAATCGCCATGACCTCGCTGGCCGCGGTAATATCGAACCGATCAGTTCGAACAATCCCGTTCGCCTTTCCACCAAGACCAATCGTAACCTCTCGAAGGCTTCGATCATTCATATCGATGACCCGCGGCCAAAGTATCCGCTTCAAATCAAGAGCCAGATTATTGCCCCTGTGAAGGTGGTTATCGAGCATGGCCGAGCAGAGGTTGTGAGCCATTGTAACAGCGTGAAGGTCACCTGTGAAGTGGAGGTTGATCTCCTCCATCGGCAGCACCTGTGAGTAGCCACCACCAGCAGCACCTCCCTTGATTCCGAACACTGGACCCATCGACGGCTCACGAATCACGCAAGTCGCATTGTGCCCACGTCGATTCAAACCCTGATTCAATCCGATTGTCGTCACGGTCTTTCCTTCACCGAATGGCGTAGGATTGACGCTGGTGACTAGAACAAGGAATCCTTGCTTTCCATCGTTGGCTTTCTTCAGTCTATCCCAGGAAATTTTCGCGATTGAAGGACCTTGCATAATCAAGTCACTGCGAGCAAGTCCGAGCTTGTCCGCCACTTCTTCGACTGGGCGAATCGTGGCTCGTCGGGCGATATCGAGGTCGCTGTCCATCGCCTTTGGCGCCGTCGCAACCGACTTGAAACCTTCATTGCGGAGTATTCGGAGCGCTGCATAGTGTCTGGTCCGGCTTACTGGGGAATCGCAGGATACCCAATCGCACATTCTCTGACCCCTCGCCTGTTCACAATTGTGGGCGAGAAACTGGGGGTTGATGCTCAGTGTATTTTCGTCGAGGCTGAGTCGATGAGTGAATTTGAGGCGAATATCGAGCAGCTCGACGGCGACCTCTGGCTGAGTTGTACCGCGCCACTGAAACACTCCCCTCAGGCGCGGCTCGGAGTTAGTGGGCCAGAAGGCGTGAATGCGATTAATCAGTTGAAGCGGGTTGATGGGAAATGGGCTGGAACAAGCACCGATGGTGTTGGTTTTGTGGCTGCATGTCGCCACATCGGCATCGAACCAAATGGAAGCACTTTGCGAATGCGCGGCGGCGGGTCTGCAGCGCGTGCAATTGCCGCTGCGTGGGCCGCTGAAGGCGGCCGAATCATCCCAAGTGAAGGCCGGCGAGCATTGCTCAGCGGCCCTTGGGATGAAGCGATTATTGACGATGGTGAAGCCGACCTTGCCATCGATTTAGACGCCGCCGCTGGCGGCGGCGATTCAGAAGACCTGAGAGCCAAGCAGCAGGTCTC
>DUJH01000016.1:0-848 GCA_013329905.1 Candidatus Thalassarchaeaceae archaeon
ACGATACATGGAGGTGCTGCACTTGTATGGCCGTTAATACAAGATTATGCCTTCCTTTCATTGAATCCAATTACCATCAACATTGATCTTCAAAACGCTCTTTCTCTGCAGAACATTCGAATTAACGTTCCTTCGACTTTCACCATCGGTGTCTCGACTGAATCGCACATCATGGCCAATGCAGCCGAGCGTTTACTCGGCCTCAAGCAGCCTGAGATTGAAGAGATGGCAAAGGAGATTATCTTCGGCCAACTACGTCTAACTGTTGCTTCACTCACAATCGAGCAAATCAACCAAGACCGAGATTCTTTCCTTGATTTAACTAGGACAAACGTCGACACGGAATTGCAAAAGATTGGTCTCTATCTGATCAACGTTAACCTAGTTGATATTACTGACGAGTCTGACTATATCGAGAGCATTGGAAAGAAGGCTGCAGCAACTGCAGTCGAGAATGCTCGAGTCGATGTAGCTATTGCTGAAAGAGACGGTGCCGTTGGTGCCGCTAAGGCAGACAGGGCACGAGAGATCGAGGTCGCAGAGAACCTTGCTGAGGCTGAGAAAGGTCGCAAGACCGCCGAAGCCGATCAGCGTGTTTACGTCGGTCAGCAAGAGGCTCTCGCCATCTCTGGTGAGAACGCAGCAAAGGCCGAGGTGGCTCAATCCGATGCCGACCTCGCTCAGGCTGAGGCCGCTGCTAAGCAGCGTGCCGATGTCGCGACAGCGCAATCGGAGGCAGCGATTGAGCGCGCTCGCTACACCGAAGAGGAGGAGCGATTGCGCGCCAGCGACATCGTTCGCGAACAAATTCAGAAGCAGCAAATCGAAATTGCTGCTGAAGCCGAGGC
>DUJH01000016.1:1017-7887 GCA_013329905.1 Candidatus Thalassarchaeaceae archaeon
GAGCGTCAACGACGCGTCGCCGGCGGTGAGGCAGACGCAATTCTGGCAATCTATGAGGCTGAAGCGGCTGGTATCAAGCAAGTCCTCGAAGCGAAGGCAGCGGGTTACGAGGGATTGGTTAGTAGCACCGGAGGCGATGCCAAGGCTGCCGCAACTCTGCTTATGGTCGAGAAGCTTGACCAGATGGTTGCAGCTCAGGTCGAAGCAATTCGTAACCTCAAGATTGACAGCATCACTGTATGGGATTCAGGCGGCGATGGAGATGGCAGTTCGACTTCGAACTTCATCTCCAATCTCGTGAAGTCTTTACCTCCACTGCACGATATCGCATCGAACGCAGGCGTAGATCTACCCGAATACCTCGGTTCGATGTCAAACGACGAATGAGACCAATGGTGAGTTTTCCTATCCCTTTGGGATAGTCAGACTCATGAACGTAGGTTGATTGGCCCACTTCAATGACTGAAGAAGTCGTGCTGATTGGAGGGGCTCGAACACCATTCTGCGAATGGCTCGGAGGTAAGCGAGGCGACGGAGAAGTTGGTGGCCGCCTCGCTGAAGTTAGTGCTGAACAACTTGGTACAATCGCGATCAAGGGCGCTCTATCGAAGACGGGGACAAGTCCTCAATCGGTCGATCATGTAGTCATGGGACACGCACTCCAGACCAGTGACCAAGCGATATTCGGAGCGCGTCATGCCGGACTCAATGCCGGCATTCCTCATGAGGTTCCCATGTTGACACTCAACCGATTGTGCGGCTCAGGAATTCAATCGATTATCTCCGCAGCCCAGATGATCAAGCTCGGTGAGGCGAAGACGGTCGTCGCGGGTGGAATGGAGAATCTGTCCCAGGCCCCACATGTTCTGCGCCACATGCGTTCAACATTCAAACTCGGTCGACCTCCTCGCGCTGGTTACGCTTTGGAGAAGGACATGGAGGACTACCTCTTCACCAACCTGCTTGACACCACCTGTGACTCATTCATGGCCCAGACCAGTGACGAGTTGTGCAGGCGGGTCGGAGTGACCCGCGAGGAAACTGATGCTTATGCAGTCCTCAGCCACACCCGCACTGAGAATAGTGTCGATAACGGCGTCTGGTCAAATGAGATCGTCGATGTCGAGACGCCTAACGGCATGGTGACAGCAGCCGATGAGGACCACTTCGTCCGCGGCACAAGTGAGGAGTCATTAGCGGGACTACGAACTCACTTTGGCCCCACCTCACTCGTAACTGCAGGAAATGCCTCGGGCGTAGTCGATGGTGCAGCAGCGGTCGTCGTTAAGTCAGCGTCTCAAGCGAAGGCAGATGGCGACCAACCCTTGGCTCGACTAGTCGATTGGGGAATAGTTGGTCTCGACCCGAAAATCATGGCCTATGGACCAGTTCCAGCGAGCAAACTTGCTCTCGAGCGAGCAGGGATGCAAGTCGAGGATATCGACTTGTGGGAAATCAACGAAGCCTTCGCCGGGCAAGCAGTCGCTTGCATGAAGGAACTTGGAATCAGCCAAGAAATCGTCAATATCAACGGCGGCGCAGTAGGACTCGGTCACCCTCTGGCTGCGACTGGGACGCGCCTCGTGCTGACGCTGGCTCATGAACTCCAGCGCAGTGGTGGCAAGTATGGGGTGGCCACAGCGTGCATCGGCGGTGGGCAAGGCATCGCTGTGATTATCGAAGCGGTCTGAATTCTGTCAATTCCTGAATAAGTGAGCAAATTCCTCACTTGGAAAGGGGTAAGGTGAATAGTCATGGCAAAGGGCGCGGGCCATGAGTACTTACACTAGGAAGAGGGTACTAGCGAAAACGTTTGCATGGAGAATTATTGCAACCCTGACCGGAGCTGCGATTGCAGCTATTCTCACAGGTGAAATAGAAACTGCGGGCTGGTTTATTCTGATTGAATTTCCTCTGAAGATGGGATTCTATTACCTTCACGAGAGGGCGTGGGAGAAGGTCCAATGGGGAAACGAAGCCAATGCAGTGGAAGGTTAGCTTAGTCCTGAATGTACCAGTGTTCCTTCTTGGGAGATAAGGGTCGCTTCATCCAGAGGGGCCGTCGCTCACCTCGGGGGTGAGTTTCACGATCCTTAGCCCATTCATTCCAGCGTTTGTAATATTCAAACGATTTTACTCGATCAACCTCGATATCGCCGTAATCTTCACCGGGGCCGGGCCTAGACAGCCTGACCTTCTGCAGCCAGCAGTGTGCACCAGATATCGGGTCAGGCTGAACCGCGTGGGTGATATTCTGGTGAACTCCTCCATCACGCCACCAGATGCGATTTGTATCGGGGTCATCCGATTTCCACGGTTCAATCCCACTAACAGTCTTCATTCTCATTTTGCCATTACCCTGGTCTTCGATGGCGACGGTATTGGTCAGGAAGCGATTCCCACGGTCTTGCTTCCGTCGCCATCGCCCGATGTGATGCGAACAACCAACAACACCGGGTTTGATGCCCTCAGTAACCCAAACCTTGTCGACAAACCAACCGATTTCAGTTTCAATTTTCAGCAAATCCCCCTCGGCTACACCGAGTTTCCTCGCATCCTTCGGATGAATCCAAATGGGGTTCCTGTGGGCTATTTCAACCAACCATTTCGCATTGGCTGAGCGAGAGTGGATGTGTTGCGGTAAGCGGAAGTTGGGGAGTAAACAATACTCGTCCTCACCGCTCAAATTCTCAGGGTGAACGTGAGATTTCTGGCGATAATGTGGAATCGAATGCTCAGGGTAGCCGAACTCAATCATCGTCTCAGAATAGAATTCCTGTTTTCCGCTAGGTGTCGGCCAACCCTCCGATTTATGCTTCTCATAAGTCGCCTCTTCAATCAAAAATGCCCCATGTCGACGCATGTAACCGAGCGCGTTAGTGCCATCTTTTTCAGCCGCTTCAGGTAGTCCTGGAACGCGCTCGAAAAGATACTGATAGTACTCATCGACGGTGATTTTCTCACCCTCGCGATACGGACTCATGAAGTGTTCGCGGATTCCCATAGTGCCATCGTCGATGCGCCAAGAAAGTTCGATCCAGAATTCATCCTCCTCCCAGACTTGACCTGGATTGACTTCGTGGGTGAACTCCACCTCTCGCCCCTGACGCCTTGCGTACTCGCGCAAAACGGGTTGGCGAAATGCTACCCATTTACCTGATGATGTGGCGTATGAATTGACGTCGTGTCTTTCGGATGCATGACCCATTGGCAGGACGTAGTCGGCGAAGAATGCGGTCTCATTCCATGTGGGTGTCAGCGCGATATGGCAGCCGATTGCCTCCTCGTTTTCCAGCATCTCAATCCATGAAAATCCGTCTGGGTATGTCCAAACCGGATTGAAAACACGTGTGAAGTAGACATCCATCGTGCCGCGACCGTCCTTGATTAGGTGCGGCAGGATGTGACTCATTTCGTAATGCGAGAGAGTGTATTCTGGAGGGAAGTGCAGCTCGTTCCAGCCGTCGGGGTCTGGTGGCACATCGAAGAGAGTCGGCTTGAATTTCGACCAAGAGTTGGGGCTTGTCCCACCGACTGTTCCAACTGATCCTGTCAGCACGTTTAGGAAATGCAGTGAGCGGCTGACTTGCCAGCCACCGAGGTTTCCAATCGCTGCGCTGCGCCAGACATGCGTGCAAAGTTGAGTGCCTGCATTTGCTACAACTTCGCCCACCTCGATGACTTGCTCGACTGGGATTCTACATTCGGCGGCTGCAAATTCAGGAGTGTATTCTGCATACTCTTCACCAAGTAGTTCGATGAATCGCTCGAACTCGCACGGTTCGTTCGGGTGGACTGCTCGCATCCAGGCATCCCAATTGACTTGAGTTTCCATGAATTCGCGGTCGAATAGCCCGCGGTCGATGATCATCTTCGCCCAAGCGAGGAAGAGCGCGGTCTCGCCGCCCGGCCATGTTGGAAGCCAATGGTCGGCCATAGCTGCCGTATTGGATAGTCGAGGATCGATCACGATGAGTTTCGCTCCTTCCATCATCCCCTCGAGAATACGCTGCGCGTGCGGATTGAAGTAATGCCCAGTTTCGAGGTGAGATGAGGTCAGTAGGATGACCTTGGCATTGGTGTGATCAGGGCTTGGCCGATCGTGCTTTTGCCATAGGGAGTAGCCGGTTCTGGCTCCAGCTGAGCAGATATTCGTATGCGAATTATGGCCATCTACTCCCCAGGCTTTGAGGACTCGATTTGCATATCCTTCGTGACCGGGTCTTCCTACGTGATAGACGACTTTGTCGACCCCACCGCGCTTGAGTGAGGAGCGAATCTTAGCGGCGATTTCGTCGAGCGCCTCGTCCCAAGTGATCTGTTCCCAACCGCCTTCTCCCCGCTTGCCAGTACGGCGAAGCGGATGCATGATGCGCTCAGTATCATGAATCTGGTTGATTGTGGCCGGTCCCTTGGCGCAATTGCGGCCACGCGATCCTGGATGGTGCGGATTACCCTCGAACTTGGCCACCTCGCCGCTATCCTTGTCTACATAGGCGAGCAACCCGCAGGCGGATTCGCAATTGAAACAGGTAGTGGGCACTAGAGAGTAATTGCGTTCGAGGCGAAGAGGCCAGGCATTCGCGTCTAGTTCGGTGAAATTGTGCCACTCGTCGGGTGAAGGAAACTTTCGCAGAGGTTGCAGGCTCCCGCTCGTGTGCTCGCGGTCGAGGTCGGGAATGATCCGCAATTTTTGCGCAATATTCTCGATAAATGTCTTCGCCATCATCTCACCTCAGTGCAGAGTCTCCAATTGCGGCAGGATAACTAATCGGTGCGCATGGCGGCATACTGCGTAGATTAGTATGCCCGCGCCTATCCAATTGATGATTTCTGAGGAAGTCAAAAGAATTAGTGAAGCGACCCCTAGAATCACCATCTCGACGAACATCTTGAGTGCGAGTAATCGATCTTCTGACCAATTCCTTCCCTTCGCCTGTCCGAAAAGCCAAGCCGTATAGACACCGGTCAGCACCGCCAATGGTATTCCAGCTACCGCTAGATATTCGAGGTAGATGAGGTCTAGGTCAAAGAAGAGAACCGCGCCACTGCAAGCCAATATCCCGCCAAAACCACCCAATATATAGGCACCTTTCACTAACCAAGAATCCCAATTCGGCCGCAATATAACGTAGATGAATCGCTCAGGTCGGTCGAGATCCTTCACCAGTAGAAATCCGGTCAGGCCTAGGAAAAAGGTGCAGCCGATTACCAGCTGCCACCACAATTCTTCGGTCATATCCAACAAGCCAGCGAACATCGCCAGCATGGCAATTAGGTAAGTTCCAGCTGCCACCGCTTTGGTGATGATGTAAGCCGATACTTCCCAGCCCCAGAGTACACCCTTCGAAGGCTGGTCATAACTGCGCTTGGGCCGCTCGGCTTGGTCATCAAGCCGCTCCATCACATCTCGAATGATTGCACGATCACGTGGATTCGCAGCACGAGCCTTCTTCTCTAGAGCTAACTGGACAATCATCGAATTGGTATCTGCAGCACCCAGCCTCGAATCTGCATACTTGGCGAAGTGTCCAACCCCTGCTGCCTGATCGGTCCAGAGATACTCGCCCGAACGCTCGGTAGCATGGGGGTCGAGCATCTCTTCGCTCGTCTCGACATAGAACACGTTCGGCCGCGCCCCGCTCTCCGGCTTGCGAACGATCGTCTCATGGTCACGCAAGTAACCAGAGATCGACGAATTAGGATCCTCGAGGTCTCCGGAGATAATCGCCTCGGTCGGACAGACAATCACGCACGCGGGCTCATAAGAATGCTCAATCCGGTGGGCGCAGTAATTGCACTTAGCCGCAGTGCCCTTGTTCGGATCGATGTAAAGAGCGTCGTATGGACAGGCTTGCATGCAGGACTTGCAACCGATGCAGCGATCATCGTCGAAGTCGACGATACCATCTTCTCGAGTGAAGAGTGCTGTAGTTGGGCAAATCGTGGTACATGGGGAGTCTTCGCAGTGATTGCAACGATGTACTGAGAATTCTCTAGTGACATCGGGATACTGCCCCTTCTCGATATACTTGACGTGAGTTCGATTAACTCCTATTGGAATATCGTGTTCGGATTTGCAGGCGACTGTACAGGCGTGGCAGCCAATGCACTTTCGATTGTCGATGACGAATCCAAAATTGACCATGGGATGACCTCACGCGTTGGGGATGGCGTTGTGACTAGGTGCCGCACATTGATTCTTGCCCAAGTCCATAATATCCACTCTGCTATTCGGTTGATAGTCGCTTCTGGGTTTGTGAGTTATTTGCCTCTTTACAAACAACATTCTTGTAATTTCAAACTGGTCAATAATCAACCGAATAGTAGGCTGAATATTGCGCCGCCGGCTAACCACGCTCCGACGGCTGATCCTATATTTCCAAATGCGGTTACGAGGAGTACACGCCCGGCTGGATTCCAGAAAACTCCGTAATCATGCAAGGCGAGAAATTCTGCAGCATCACCACCAGTTGGTGGAACGACCTTGAGTTGAGTATAACCTGCGAACCAGCCCGCAGCAAGCGTTGGATTGAGGCTTGTGATTGGACTTGCAAGGGCTCCGACGAGGATAGCGAGTGGATGGCCACGGGCGAGTGCTACTCCAAGTCCTGCCAAGGCCGCATTGGCCACCATCCAATACCAAAGAGTTTCTTTCAGTGCATCGATTTCGCCATTATAGGCGAGATAACCTACTACCGAAACGAGGAACAGAGGGATCGCCCACATAATCACCTTCGGCCAGATTGGTTTGGGTGGTTCGGCCTTGAGTTCGGCGAGTCTAGAGGTAGTTTCCAGCGCGGGCTTTTCGAGGTGCTCGATGATACCATTGATGTGACCCGCACCTACTATTGCGAGTACCTTGCCTTT
>DUJH01000016.1:8129-10649 GCA_013329905.1 Candidatus Thalassarchaeaceae archaeon
GGCGCGGCATCCCGCGCTTCCTCCATTAGCGTCGTCAGCATATCTGAATCTTCGAGGAGTTCGTCGAGGTCGAAATCCTCGTCATCATCCTCCCAGAGAAGAGCATTGAGAACGCGCCATTTCTCGCGCATACCCATTTTTCGCCAGGCTCTCCTGAGAGTGATTACAACGTCTCTATCGATTAGCGCATGCTCAATATTAGCCTCCTCGGCTGCTTCGATTGCAGCGAGCAATTCTGCTCCCGGCTTTTCTCCTGTCTCGAGGCCCATGCGCCGTTGCTGGGCTGCGAGAGCCGACTGCAGTAGAATCATCGAAGATCGGCCTTCATTGATGATTTTCAGGAGGTCATCGTTGTCGAGGTCGTCAGGCCTTTTCAGTGAGCGCAGACGAGATTCGCACAATTCAACCGCGACCAAGTCTGGCTCAAATTCCTTGATTTGAGCGTTAACGAGCGCAACTGAAGCGCTGCTAACGTGCGCCGTTCCAACGATGCGCAGTCGCTCATCGATATCGACGACATTCTGTCCCATCTCAATCCCTCACTCGACCGCTCGCATTGCCGCATACAGGTCAGCATGCTCGCGCACATCGTGCACCCTGATGATGTCGACGCCCTTGGCAGGCGCCAGAGCAGCGACTCCTAGAGAGCCCGCCAGCCGCTCGCGAGTGTCGTCCCTGCCGAGCAGGTGTGCGAACATTCGCTTGCGGCTAACACCCCACATCATTGACATCCGCTCGTCGGGAACAATCCCACGTCCAGCTGCGAGCAGAGCTGTATTGTGTTCGAGTAGCTTACCAAAACCGATGCCGGGGTCAGCGATGATTCTCTCAGCGCTGACACCGGCATCCAAGAGAGCCTGAGCCGATACGGCTAGGCTCGAACGCACTTCGGCAACCACGTCACCGTAGGAGGGGTCATTCTGCATATCATCCGGCAGCCCTTGCATATGCATCAAGCAGATAGGGCAGCCTGCCTCAACTACGACCTCGAGCATTTCAGCATCTGAAAGCGCGCTGACATCGTTGACCATATCGGCACCAGCTGCAAGAGCCGCACGCGCAACACTGGCGCGCCGCGTATCGATTGAGATGCCGACATCAGGTAGCGCAGCGCGAATAGCCTCAACAACCGGCAAAACGCGCTGCATCTCATCGTCAGGAGCAACTGGCTCAGCCCCCGGCCGAGTTGATTCTCCGCCGATGTCCAACCATTCAGCTCCATTCTCTACCATTCGCTTCCCGCGAGCAAGTGCGTCCGCTACCGAATCTATCCTTGAATCAGCATGAAATGAGTC
The DNA here is from genome assembly GCA_013329905.1 of Candidatus Thalassarchaeaceae archaeon. Lineage (GTDB taxonomy): Archaea > Thermoplasmatota > Poseidoniia > Poseidoniales > Thalassarchaeaceae > MGIIb-O1 > MGIIb-O1 sp8684u. Next base: position 9,425 of record DUJH01000016.1, read on the forward strand.
CGGAGTGATGTTGAGAATACCCATAATTCGTGGTAAACCATCGTCTCGGCGATTCAGAATGGGTCTCCAGTCGGCCATTTCATGCCTTGGATTCGACGCACCCTTTATGATGTGACGGAGCGGCATTCCGGCGATGGTTCTGGGCGACGACGCTGTAGATTCCGGCGATATCAACCCTCAACAGGGCCTCGCTGCTGCAGCAAAGGAGGATCTTCCAACGAATGACGCTCTCGAACTTATGGAGTCGATTCTGCAGCGATTACAGCCTTCAGACAGACATGAAATACGTGACATGATCACCAATCGAGGTTGGCTTTCAGGCGTTCTTTTGATGATGTCTGGACTGTTTTGGTGGATAGCGGTCGGAAAGGGAGCAACAGAACTCAACAATGCTGACATCCCTCTCTCGCTCTTGGGAGAATTCGACTTTGCGACTCTCGCGATAATAGTCCCCGGACTGGTATTTCTCGCTACAGTCGTGTGGAGTATTGGGAGAGAGCGAGGACATGCATCTATGTCGAATATCGGCGGTCTTCTTGTCGTCCTCGCGCTGTATTACATTCTCGAACCCTTTGGGTTCGCCTTGCTGACTGATCATGTATCCACTCAGACTGCGATGTTCGGCAGCCTTCGATTGCTGGCTCTGGCAGTGATGATTCATTACTCAGCCAAGCTGTTCATTGATGCCATCCTATTGCAATGGGTTCGAACTCAGATGATTCACATGCCTGTCGAGTTGATGCCGGCCTTCAATGGGTCTAGTGATGAGGGTCAGGCTGATGAAGTCGGGCCGGCCGCGTGAGAACGTGACCGACGATAGCACGGGCCTACCGCGTCAACGAATCTCCGTGCTGCGTTTGGGTCATCGACGTGAGCGTGACAAGCGTATCACCAGCCATCTAGGTTTGACCGCGAGGGCTTTCGGTGCTGACGAGGTAATCCTCGCGGGTGAAGAGGATGAGTCGGCACTAGAGACTTGGCGCTCTGTTACGACCCGCTTCGGCGGTGAATTCGAGTGCCGTTACGAAGCCAAGCCTTTGGCCTGGCTTCGCAGATTCGCCCAGGATGCCGGCGATGGTGAGCCGGGCGTGATTGTTCATCTTACGATGTATGGAGAGCCTTGGAGGGATGCAGTGGGTGTCCTTGGGAGGAATCGTCCAATGGTTGTAGTCGTTGGTGGTACGAAGGTCCCAGGAGAGATTTTCAGATTGGCAACTCACAATGT
>DUJH01000016.1:10903-21805 GCA_013329905.1 Candidatus Thalassarchaeaceae archaeon
TTCGATTTGCTGGCGGTGAAATCAGAGTGGTGCCGAGCCTAGATCGTAAGAAAGTCATCACCTCCGACGACTAATGCCTCCCCTAACTAGAGGAGTCTTGAGAGTTCAAGCGATTTGACCCCCGGCGAATGATTAAGAGGCTTATTCAGGCAGTATCGCTGATGTCGGGGAACGCTCCCGTGAGGGGCTTCATTCCCGGCGCTGGTGTTTCAGGAGTTCAGAACCCGCCTTCCTTTACGGATGCGGCCGATATATTGCTTGATTCCGACACTCAAGAACCGCCTTCCGACGCTGACGGATTGCTGCTATTAGCAGATGGAACGCGCTATCGCGGCCGTTTATTCGGAGCGCCGGTCATCGCAGAAGGAGAATTGGTCTTCACCACTGGAATGACTGGCTATCAGGAGAGTCTCACTGACCCTTCTTTCGCAGGCCAAGTCTTGACTTTCACTTGGCCACTGTTGGGCAATTATGGTATTCACGCGGGCACATCGGAATCTGCTGGAGTGTGGCCGCGTGGAGTGGTCTGTCGCCAGATGATGGAAACCCCTGATCACCGACATGCTATCGGTAACGTCCATGATTTACTCTTCGCGCACGGAGTTCCAGGCATCCAAGACATCGACACACGTGAGCTGACTCGCCGTGTGCGCGAGCACGGCACCGTGCTCTGCATCTTTGGGCCGGCCGAGGCGGAGAGAGAGATGCTCGTCCGCCTCGATGAGTTGACTCCGCCGGATGCGGAGGATCTCGTTGCTGAAGTCACCTGCGAGACAGCGGTAATTCTCAACCCTGGTGCGGTGGATGATAATGGAACACCAATGCCTCGATTAGCGGCAATTGACTGTGGTATCAAATACAATATCTTACGAGAATTATGTCAGCGTTTTGAGGTGGTTTGGTGTCCCGCAACCACCACCTCCGATGAGATTCTCAAATGGGAGCCTGATGCTTTATTCGCCTCAAACGGACCAGGAGATCCGGCCCACTCAGGCGCTGCTACTACTGCACGTGATACACTTGCCGCGGCTGTCCGTGCAGGCCTTCCTGTGATGGGGATTTGTCTGGGTCACCAATTGATGGGTTTGGCCGCTGGCCTGCGCACCTACAAGTTGCGCTACGGCCATCGCGGTGCCAACCAACCAGTCGTCGATCTTGAGTCGGGTCGGGTTTACATCACCAGCCAAAATCACGGCTTCGCGGTGGAGGACCCTGAGAAGGGGATGCTTGCGCCGCACCCATCAGGTGCCTGTTCGGCTCGAGGAAGCAACGAGCTCGAGGCCCCGTTCAAGGTTCGTCATGTCAATGCCAACGACCGTACCGTCGAGGGCCTCGACCTCATTGGCAAGCGGGCTTTCACAATCCAGTATCACCCCGAAGCCTGCCCTGGTCCCCATGATGCATCCCCGCTCTTCGATAGATTTGCTAGCATGGTCGCTGACCACCTAGCAGGCATTCCCATTCCAACCCCTGGGGGTGAGAACTGATGCCCCGCAGAGACGACCTCGAGCGAATCGTCATTCTCGGCAGCGGCCCGATTCGCATCGGCCAAGCCGCTGAATTCGACTTCTCAGGAAGTCAAGCCTGCCGCGCCTTGCGCGCTGACGGATACGAAATCATCCTCATCAATTCCAACCCAGCAACCATCCAAAACGATCCCGAGATGGCAGACCGTATCTACATCGAACCTCTTCTCCCAGAAGTAGTCAAGCGAATTCTCGAAATCGAGAAACCCGATGCGTTGCTTGCTGGTATGGGTGGACAAACCGCCCTCAATATCGCATCGGCACTGGCCCACGATGGAAGCCTCGATGAATTAGAAGTCGAGCTCATCGGCTGCGACCTTGTATCAATAGACGAAGCAGAAGATCGTGACCTCTTCAAGCAGGTCTGCGAGGAGATTGACCTACCTGTCTGCAAAGCCATCGCTTGTGATTCAATAGAAGCTGTAATCGCCGCAGCTGAGGCGCTCGGAGGATTCCCATTACTCGTCAGACCTGCTTTCACTCTGGGGGGCTTAGGCGGTGGGACGGCACATAACATGGGTGAGTTGGTCGAGATAGCGAGCCAAGGCATTCTTCATTCCGCAATTGGCCAAGTTCTCATCGAAGTGAGCATCCTCGGCTGGCAGGAGCACGAATACGAAGTTATGCGCGACGGGGCCGACAACGCGATTATCGTCTGCACAATGGAAAATATTGACCCGATGGGAGTTCACACAGGAGAATCGGTCGTCGTAGCTCCACAACAAACCCTCTCCGACCGTGACCACCAAATGCTTCGCGACGCCGCACTCCGCCTCATTCGACGGTTGAATATCAAGGGTGGTTGTAACGTACAATTCGCCCTCGAGCAGTCGACTGGTGATTATCGAGTGATCGAGGTTAATCCACGCGTATCTCGTTCCTCGGCTTTGGCGAGCAAGGCTACTGGATATCCGATTGCTCGCATGGCGGCTCTCATCGCGGTCGGCTACACCCTCGATGAATTGCCCAATCCGATTACGGGTGAGGGGACGACCGCGGCCTTCGAGCCGACTCTCGATTACTGCGTAGTGAAGATTCCACGCTGGCCTTTCGATAAATTCCGTACCGCTGACAGAACGATTGGGACCTCGATGAAATCGACTGGTGAAGTGATGGCGATAGGTCGCTGCTTTGAGGAAGCCTTCCTCAAGGCGTGGGCGAGTCTGGAATATGGCCAGCCGCACCCGAGGCCATTGACGATGGCCGATGCCTCGGGCGGTGAGACGATGGATGAGCGCGCCAGTGAGTCGCTTCCAGAGGCCCTGCTCATCGATTGGTTACGGATTCCAACCGATCGGCGGATGGGTGCTATCTTCGAAGCCTTCCGCCGTGGATACACGATTGAGGATGTGCGCGATGTCTCAGGAGGCATTACGCGCTGGTTCCTTCATAGATTTGAGAAGATGGCAGCGCTTGAAACTGAGATTCGCGCCGCTGGAGAACTCGGAATGACTCCGGGCGAAATTCCCGTGGTCGAGATGCGGCGCTGGAAGGGTGCTGGCTTCACCGATATGCACATCGCTGACGCGCTCGCGGGCTTTCCCGCGAGCGGTTTCAAGACTCTGCCTGAGGGCGCCGATGAATTTGCTGTAACGACTCGGCGCCACGAACTAAGCATCCACCCGCGCTTCCGTATGGTCGATTCTTGCGCAGCCGAATTCGCTGCTGTCACGCCCTATTACTACGGGACTTACGAAGGCGGCTCAGCCCCTACTGGTATCGACTACGTACCCGGATTGGATGACTTCACCAAACAACGAATCGTTGTAGTCGGCAGTGGGCCAATCCGTATAGGCCAAGGAATCGAATTCGATTATGGCTGCGTTCATGCTGTTGGAGCAATTCGCGAATCAGGTCATGAGGCGATTATTATCAACAATAATCCAGAGACAGTCTCGACTGATTTCGACACTAGTGACCGTCTCTACTTCGACCCACTGACTCTTGAGCATACTTCAGAAATTCTGCTGCGAGAGAAGGCTCATGGGATCTTACTGCAATTTGGTGGCCAGACAGCAATCAACCTCGCTCTACCACTGGCTGACCGCCTACCACACCTCGAATCTTTGGGGCTCAACCTCGCAATGCAGGGAACAACTCCAGACGCAGTGGATGAGGCCAGCGATCGGCAGAGATTCGAGGAATTCGCTGAACGCGTAGGACTTCGAATGCCCAATGGGACCACCGCAAGCACTGCAGAGGGAGTGCGTGATGCCGTGAAACAAATCGGCTATCCTGTTCTCATCAGACCATCTTACGTCCTAGGTGGTCGAGGTATGGAGATTCTATCCAACGACCGCCAATTAGCGGCTTATATGCAGGAAGCATTCCTCTCTCCAGACAGACCGTTGCTAGTTGACGAATACCTCGGCAACGCCACAGAACTCGATGTCGACGCTGTCTGTGACGGCTCAGAAGTTCTGATTGGTGCAATAATGGAACACCTCGAAGAAGCAGGGATTCATTCAGGTGATTCGACCTGCTTCATACCGCCACAAAACGTCTCGAAGAAGATTCTCGCGCAGGTCGAGGACTGGACACGAAAGATCGGTATTGAGTTGGGTGTGATAGGCTGCTTCAACATCCAGTACGCTATTCGTGGTGAGACGCTTTACGTCCTCGAAGTCAACCCCAGAGGGTCACGAACATTCCCCTTCGTTGCCAAGGCCACAGGTGTCCCCCTCGCACGCATAGCCGCCCGTTTAACACTCGGCGAGAAACTCGCTGATCTCGATTACCCAGAGCCACAGACCGAAGCCGTCTGTGTCAAAGCACCTGTTTTCCCATTCATCAAATTACGAGGCCTCGACCCCGCGCCCGGTCCAGAGATGAAGAGCACGGGCGAAGTGATGGGCAGCCACAAGCGCGCCGCCGCAGCTTACCTCAAGGCTCGCCTCGCCACCGAGTTACCAGTCCCGACTGAAGGTGGCGTCTACATCACCGTGAAGAATGCCGACAAACATGATGTCATTCCATTGGCGCAAGAGCTCGAAGAGATGGGCTTCACCATCTACGCTACCCGTGGCACTGCACACGTTCTCAGAGACTCTGGTGGCGTCAATGTCCAGACCTGTTATCGTATCACTGAGGGCCTGACGCCGGATGCACTTGATCTCATGCGTCAGGGCAAAATACACCTCATCATCAACACACCCCGCAGTACTGGGGGGGCAGTTCTCGACGGCAATATGATGCGCAGACTCGCCGTCGAACTGAATATCCCATTCGTTACAACTATGGCAGGAGCGAGGATGGAGGTGCAGGCTATAGCCGAAGCACGTGAGGGAATACCGGAGCCGCGCCTGCTCGACATAGCGGTTCTAAAATGAAGGAGATGTGAAGACTTGGAAATCATCACCAATTTCGGCGTTAAAGGATTACTAGGATTCCTTCTAGGGGCGACGGGAGCGTTCCTCGTCAACACCTCAATGCAAGCGATGCGAATCATTTCCATAGCACAGGTAGCCTTCCTCGGATTCCTTGCCGTCGCTGGAATCATCACCATCAATTTCGGCCGTCTGCTAGAGATAATCACCGATATCGCTTCATGGTTGGCCGATGCGGCGAGTTCGATATTCTCCTCGATTGTCGAACTCGGAAGTTTCGGTGCGGGATTCGCTGCTGGATGGATCGGTACGACCTTCGCACTGGCGAAAATGATGGAAGAGTGACACCCACCTCGCTTGTGAGGTTGTTAGCCTCACGAGGAAAGAAGTGCGATTACAGATTCGCGACCAATTTCGAAAAGAAGTGCGGAGGCCTTGGGTCCGTGGTTGCGTCCAAGCAGTGCCCAGTATAGTGCTATGTAGGCTTCCCGTCCACCGATTCCACAGGCTGGTGCGACCTCTCTAATGGTTGTACCAATGGCTTGTTCGGACCAATCAGATTCTGCTAACTCCTCTGCTAGAGATGATAGGAAAATTCGCTGTTCCTCACTGATCTCTGCTCGCGCTTCTGCACTGATTGACTTGTGGATGTGAATGCGCGCATCCTCCGGGAAATGGATACTGCCAATCCAATTGCGCATTCGAGTCAGCCGCTGCGACAGAGACTCGTTTGGTTCGCCCGTGAGGTGTCCGCTGGCTCGCATCGAGGTCCAGACATCTTCGTCGGAGGACTTGATTTGGGCAAGCATCGAAAGATGACGGAACGAGACTCCTCCGAGAGAATCGGCAGGGTCGGCACCTCGTTCGAGTTGACTGAACTTCATCGCTCCTCTATTGGTGACGGCGGCCACCTTCTGCCTCTTGCTAAGGCCCTCTTCCTCGGAGTCGGGAGGGTTTGCGACGAGTCTCTCATACTCGTCGGCCATCTGGAACAGTGCTGAGCCGGTATCGAAGTCGATGTGGCGGTTCATTTTGGAGCCGGCTATCAGATATCGAACGATTTCCGGCGGGACCAGGCTCAGTGCCTCGACGGGACCAATGGTATTGCCCGAGGACGAAGACATTGGTCCCGCACCCTTGACTTGAATCCATTCGTATACCATCTTGGAAGGAGGTTCGGAGCCGAGTAAACGGCAGATTGGGAGGCCGGTGTCGAAAGAACCGCCTGCGGCTCCGTGGTCCTTTCCTGCCGGCTCGCAAGTCACCCCATGAATGCCCCAACGTGCCGCCCAATCGATTCGCCACGGCAGCTTTCCATCGGCCTTTCGAATGTCTGCTGAACCTGACTTGCCGTGGCGATCAGTCCAGTGAACGAATGGGTTTTCGTAACCTGTAACCGTAACTCCGTCCATGCTGCCGTCGGATCCAAGCGGCTTGTAGGGGAACCAATTTTCATCTAATTCCCTGCCTGAAATTGATTCTATAATCTCGCGAATCGCGTCAGCCTGTTCTATCGTAGAATGAATCTTGGCAGCGAATTCTCCGTTGGAATAGGTCTCATGGTTCATGATTACTTCTGGGAAGACCCCAATCTGACCTAGTGCCTCAAGGAAAGGAGTTAGAAAATGGTCTGCATAGGATCCTGCCTCTGGGTCTGGATTGCCATTAGAATCAGGCGCTGGGATGAAGGCCAAAGGACATCCGATGTAGCGCTCGTATTCCGGCGAAAGGAATGAGTATACTCTGCGAAGAGGATCCATTGAATCGACGATGAAAATGTAGCGGGAATCAAGACCGGCATCCAAACAAGCTCGATGAATCATCTCAGCAGACAAAATCTCCCGAAGATGTCCAATGTGGAACTCTCCAGAGGGCGTGATTCCCGAGCAAGCAACCTGCTGTTCACCACGTTCATCCCGCAATCGTTCAGCGGTGAAGTCCGCCCAGTGCATCGATTCCTACCTCAGACTGTGACCACTCGCACAAGACCGCGCAGGGGGACCCCGTCAATCTCGTTCATTTCGGTTTTATTCGCCAGTACCAAACACAGCTTTACCTCGGCACCAGCATCACGGAGGTGCTCAATGGTCTTGCGCATGGTAGATCCGCCGGAGACTACGTCGTCAATCACGACGACTCTCTTGCCTCCGACGCTGGCGAAGACATCGGACAGATGACCACCTTCAGATTCTGAGATCGAGCGGCTTACAGCCATTTCAAGGTCCATCTGACCGGCAATTGCTTGAGCAAATGGAATTCCATTTATTGAGATTCCAACTATGGTGTCGACATCATCTCCGATTTCCTCATCGATGATGTCGCAGAAAACGTAGGAAACCGCTTCGACTCTAGCCGCTTTCACAGCGATGGAGCGCCAGCCGACGCGGATATCGTGGGGGGCTTCATCGTCCATGGGCACATTGGAGGAGGATAGCCATTGGATTGTGGTCTGCGAGAGCGATAGTTCGTCCGCTATCTGCTGACTGTTCAGGCCCTTGTTGCGGTATTCCTCAACTGTGCTGCGGAGCTCGTCTATGCTCAGTGGCATCAATCGATGGCCCGAACCGGCCCGTATCAAGGGTTCGTCTATACTCTATTGAGCAGCACGGTTCTACGAACCGTGTGAGAATGCGTCAGAATCGACCGGTAGAACCGAATCCGCCTTGGCCCCGGTCGGTCTCTCCGAGTTCCTCAAATGCGACTTCTTTGAAGCTCGAACGAGGAATCGGCGTAATGAGTAATTGAGCGATACGCTCACCCTTGGTAATGGTGTATGAGTCCCCTTCGCCGATCCATGTCATCATGACGAATAATTCTCCACGATAGTCGGCATCGATAGTTCCTATTCCGTGGGGAGGGATGAGCCCGCGCTTGCCTAAGGATGAGCGGGCTCTGACCTGACCCTCGTAGCCGACTGGGATTGCTACATGGAGTCCTGTCCGCACGAGGGTCGCATTGCGATAGAGGACCTCTGTGTCCTCCAATGCATAGAGGTCCCAGCCGGCAGCATGGACGCTACCGCGGGTAGGAAGCTGTGCATCAGTATGGACTCGCGCCACTTTGACCTCGATGTCCTCGTCCACGCTCACGGGCCGACTAACTGGGCTTTGACGGTTGGTGCGAGCGGGTGAAGCGGCCCGGTGGGGTGAAAAAGGAGGCGCGGCTCGCCCGACCCAATGGCTGACTTCGAATACGATGCTCTGCTCGACCGAGCGCGCGATCGAATCCCGAAGGACATCAGCGAGCGCAATCGCTGGACCATGCCTCCACCTGAGATTCTCGTCGAAGGAAGTCAGACCATTCTTCGGAACTTCGCAGCTATTGTTGATTCGATGGACCGCGACCCGAATCACGTCTACCAGTACCTCGTCAACGAGTTGGGAACCTCGGGGACGCGCGAGCAAGTCCGTGTGTTGTTCAAGGGTCGAATTCCTCCAAAGAGAATCAAGGAGAAATTGGTCGGTTACGTCAAGGCCTACATCCTTTGTGAGCAGTGCCGCGCCCCCGATACTCGCTTCATCAAAGAAGACCGCACTACCCTCCTCAAGTGCCAGGCTTGTGGTGCGACACGTCCTGTACGATTGTGAGATTTTTGAGATTCTCAAAGAACAGTGTCATAACCGAGAGTAAGTGACATGTCTGCAATCTTGAAGTTTCTATTCGATTCCTCGAAGGAAACAGGAGAAATAGACCCTATTTGGAAGTACATTCTCATAATCGAAATCTCCTTCTATTCTCTCTTCGCCATCATCTTGATTTTGGCACCCTGAATTCCTTTGAGTGATGGGTTTATCGCAATCAATGATTTCCGTATAGACATGAGGTCGTTGGCTACTCTAGTGGTCCTACTTCTTCTCTCAGTGTCACTCTCCGGGTGTTTAGCCGAGGAGGATATCAAGGATGAGGGACGCTTCATCGATGACGAAAGTGAGTTGTTCGATACCGAGAATCCCGATTACTGCGGAGATTTTGACGGCGATGGTAAGCCCGATTGCCCGCTCAGCGGATACACCCCCGACACCAATCCATGGTGGTGTAACTCCACTGGGATAGGAGGTCATCATGTGGATTCCGCGTATGAAGGAATGACCAAGGGAGTGCTAGAGCCAGAATTGTGCGAGACTCTCACATACGAGATGAAGGATGCTATTGAGTGGGCTTCACAGTGGCCGACACTCGGTGATGCTGAGGATGCTGGTTACACAATGTCAGTGAATTACGTCGAGGGTATGGGCACCCATCATGTGATGTTGAATGGATTCTCGATGGAAGATTCTGGATTCGATGCTCAAGACCCGGAGTTCCCAGATACGAGAATCGACGATTTGTTTGAGCACGATCGGCCTGAATTCCTGATGTATGGAGGCGAGGAGAGAGAGTCTGAACTAGTCGGATTCGCGTGGTTCGTCCACGCCCCGGCCGACTCACCTCCCGAGGGTTTCACCGGAGATAACGACTGGTGGCACCGCCATGACTCCCTGTGCTTCCAAACTGTCGAGTTCCTAGTCATGGGGGCGGATCTGGATGAGGAGACTTGTGACAACAGGAACGGTGTCAATGTCAATCTAGAGGAGTACTGGATGGTCCACGCTTGGATAATCAGGCCATGGTTGACCTATGACGATGTATTCACCAACCATCACCCCTGTCTGCTTGAGGATGGCCCCGAGCAGAATCTGGAAGCAGATTGCTGGGGCGAGAGCACTGAGCATGTAGCTCATGAGATCTAGTCTCGACTAATTTATGCAAGCATAAGTTAGCGTATTTCAAGAATCTTCTCGACTAATGAAATATCTAACTTTACGTATTTTGTCTATTTCTTGTGTGAATAGAATCAGCGTTGGTGCCCACAATCCTACAAAAATGCCTAAATCGGCATTTCCTCCTTCATGTATGAAGTAGATGTATATTGAAGCGAATATCGAAACTGCACTAGCAACTAATCCTATCTTTCCTATTGGTCCGGTCATTATTTTTCCTCCTAAATCATTCTAAAATGGCTTTCACCTATTATTGATTGTTTTCTTCCATGCGATTGCAAAATGAATATTGTTGAATAACAACACTCTATCTCCCATTCATGTCGTGGTGGTTTCCCACCAGTTTTTCCGAATGGCTGTTTTCATTCTCTTACATCATCGCTGAGTACAGGCAGATAGCAATCATGGTCGGAAGTACAACCATCGGGAGGATTGGGATACTGTCCGTGTATCCTCTGAACTTGGCAGCCGCTACTGTAGCTAAGAAGGCCGCCAAACCCATGGCAGTACCTGTCAGAATAGCCTCGCCGGCTGCAGCATCTTCGACATTGAAGCTGCAGTAGAGGTTGACTATCGCGAGGGCTAGTAAACCTCCACCAATCGCCATCCTCATGGCAGACGATTCTCCACTATTGATGCCCTCGACATCTCCGAAGATGCTCTTGTTGAATCCCACCGGATCAATGTTCATTCTCATTCCTATAAGCAGCGCTACGCCGCCCACTATTTGCATGGCTAGGGTGTGTTCCATGTGGCCATCTACCACAGGGGGGGCCCTTCATGATACGGGTAACTAACCACGGGGTAGGGGGTGCAGATTGTATTCTCTCAAGAGAAATCAAGTAGAATTTTTCCTCGATTCTTCCGATCATGCATATGTTTCTGGGCATCAGCGACCTCGCGGTAAGGCCAGACGCTGTCTATGATTGGCTCAATTTGCCCCTTCTGAATCATCACAGAGAGGTCTTGCAGATGACCAGCGAATAACTCCTCATCCTCGAGTCGACCCATATGCACCCCGAAGATCGCTTTGTTAGAGTTCATCATTTTCAACGGGTCGAATTTAGGAGTGCTGCGCCACATTTTCAGTGCTGCAAACATAGAACGTTTTGATCCCGGCACTGCAGAAGATGCACCAAATACGTGGAGTTTCCCGCCATTACACAGCGCTTTGTAAGAACGCATGAGATGAGAACCACCGACAGGGTCTATTGCCTGGTTTACTCCCTTGCCATTCGTTAGGGATTTGCAGACCTCGACGAAGTCTTCTGAGTCGCGGTCGACGAAGCG
>DUJH01000016.1:22191-67261 GCA_013329905.1 Candidatus Thalassarchaeaceae archaeon
TGACATCTCATCAGGAATCGGAATAGCTCTCTCTGCGGAGATTTGAACCGATTGTGAGTATCCTCCGAATCCAGTCATCGCAAGCACGCGCTGACCGACTTCGAGACCTTCTACTCCTTCACCAATCGCCGAGATCACTCCGCTTGCCTCATATCCGGGTGTAAATGGAAAATCCGGCGCCGACCCGTAGAGTCCTTGCCGCATCATCAGGTCGGCGAAATTAATCCCTGCTCGTGACACCCGCACACGAACTTCTCCAGGTCCCGGAATGGTCTCCTCAAACTTCTCAATAGCAATTGAATCGAGCCCTCCGGCTTTCGTATACATAATTCGTTCCATTCACTCACCCATTCGAAATTCACTCGCCGGCTTACCTCCGGCGAGATGCTCGACGATGCGTGCGATAGCCGCATCGTCGTCAGGAATAGTATACCAGATTCCATCTGGATAAATGACACAAGAGACTCCCAGCTCGCAGCGGTCGAGACAACCTGATTTGTTCACTCTTACATCGCTGATTCCAGCAGCACGAGCAGCCCGCTTTAGCCGCGTCATCACATCGAGTGAGTTCTTCGCAGCACAACATTCTCGTGGCTTGCTTGGGTCACGCTGATTCGTACAGACGAAAGCGTGTAAACGAAATTCTTTCGACATAAATTCACCTCAAATCTCATCGAATTTGGCGGCCAAAATGAAGTCGGATTCGGTTAGCCCGTCAATCTTGTGTGTCCAGATGAGAGCCTTTACTCGGCCCCAGCCTAATTCGAAGTCGGCGTGATGCCCCTGTTGCTCGCAGATAGCGCCGGCTGCATTGACAAAATCAAGCGCCGATTCAAAGTCAGAAAAAGTCCAGACTCGCTCAAGATGGTGGCCATCTATTACATCCCAATCGGAATTCACTTCCGACTTCATTCCCTCCGCTTCTTGAGCGGTCATCGGAGGTATACCTCCTTTGCAAGGAATACATTCCCGATTCGCAAGGTCTGACATATTTCATCCCCAAAGATGGCTGTCATCAGAGCCGCCATCGGCTTGGCGTTCGGCTTGTTCGTGAACGTTTGAGCGCCGCCGCATATCTTCTTTCTCGAAGGTTAGCAGCTCCTCATCTTCGATGTATGATTTGCGAAGGTGAGTCACCAGACGTACTTCGACAATGACGTCGCGGGCAATTGAGCGGTATTGACTGTCCGCGTCTAGCATCTCTACCGCATTTCGTGAGGTGGCGAGTAGCATCCCGCGTACCCATGGGTCAACATCTTCTCGCAATGCGCGGGCATCGATTAGTAATTCGATTAGGTCATCTTTGCGAAGTCCACTCCTTCTATCGATCAAGGGACCGAAGAAGATGTCCTGTCGACCGTCCAGATTCGTGGCTCCATATTCCTTCGCAAGACGCTTCGCCCAGTCGGGTAGGTCGTCGATTCTCTTACCGCGGCGTTCACCGGTCATGGGGTCGCGTGCAGATGGCCATAGAAAAGCACGCTGATTGAAGAAGGATGAGCGGAGCCGCTTGGACGGAGGAGAGGTCATGGCTTCGGTGGAGTGGCGTAGGATTCCGACTGTTCTGTATCCACAGGAGGTCTTGGACAAGGCATTCCGTCGCGCCAGCAAGCAATCACTCCTAGTCGAGGATCCCGACAAGTATCATCGTGTCCGCAAGCAGATGTCGCGGATGGTACAGGCTGCCAGTGACACGATTGCTGAGACTTTGTTGAAGTGGATTGACTTGTGGCCCAGCCTCAATGCGCAATCCTCCTTCGATCAAGCACTGGTCGATGCGGCGGTTGGAGCGGACGAATTCCGCAAGAATCTCGGCGCAATTCAGTGGGCCGCTGAGAGAGTCCGAAAAATCGCCGGTGAATCGCAAGCGAAGATGCTGAGATTCCGTTCAATAGAGCCATTTCACGCCGAACGCAGGCATGCCTATGGTCGGATGTCATCAATCATTGAACAAATCAGCGACAATATCCTCTGGTTGGGGGAGGCCCGCGACATTCTGAGGCAACTCCCATCAATCGATGCCGCAGAGCCGTGCATCGTTGTCGCGGGCGCGCCCAATGTAGGTAAGTCCGCGTTAATCACTGAACTTTCAAGCGGCGAACCTGAGGTTGCCGCTTACCCATTCACTACTAAGCGCCTGCACGTAGGGCATTTCGAACACCGCAGGCGAACCTACCAGATGGTCGATACACCAGGTTTGCTCGACCGCCCGATGGTCGACCGTAATCAAATCGAAATGCAGGCTATCGCCGCTTTGGAGAACGTCGGAGATGTTGTTCTCTTCCTCATCGACCTATCTGAGAAGAGCGGAATTAGCCGTGAGGATCAGGAACACCTCCTAGGTGAGGTCCGAGGGCTCCTCGCCGAGAGGCCACTCATCCTTGTCCATTCCAAGTCAGACTTGCACGAATTGATTGAGGGAGATGAAGAAGTCATTCGCATCAGTTCGCACACAGGCCAAGGAATCGATGAGCTGCGAAGCCTGCTAATCGAGTCAATAGCCGCCGATGAGGTGAGCGACCCCCTTGCTCTGCCAGAGACATGGCCTCGTCAGGTGGAGGAGATCGAGCCTGTTGGCTCGCCAGAAGAGATTCTAGCACGCAGAGAAGAAGCGATACGCAATTCGCCCAGACCTAAGCGTGGTCGGCGAGACAACCGTTGATTGTGTGCAGCCGCGCATCATTCAGCGTGGAACTGAGCCCCACAAGTGACGCAGTAGATGGTGTGGCCACCGTGAGATCTTGCAAGACCCTCGGCCCTAATCTGAGCACCGCATGTTTTGCACTCGGTAACCGCCATGCACCCTCGAGGGTCAACCAGTTCTTCAACCCTCTCGGGACCGTTGTATGGTTCTTCCAATGACTGATTACACTCTGTGGTGAATCTATCAAGCATTGACGAACTTCTTCCAGAAGAGCTTGATTGGGAAAATCATCTCGAAACCTCCAACCATCAGTAATATCCCTATGAGAGCGAGCATAATTTCGCCGACAGTCGAGATGTGAATTGAGGTGCTGATAGTCACCAATTGGTCGTCGAGATTCGCCCCATCACGTCCAGCGCTGGTAAAGCGATAATCGCCTGGCTCGAGAGAGAAAGTGAATTCATCGTCATAATCCGGGCCCCCCGCAACGAACTCAAAATCCTCCGCCTCACAGGTAGTCAATCCATTGGAGTCCGGCGGACAAGATTCTGCATAGTCAGCGTCGACAACGCCGATCCAAGCCTTTGCCGGCTCGCTCCACTCGATAGTCACTTGAACATCGAGCAAACTGAATCCCCAGGGGACATAGAAGTTCGAGCCGGTCATTCCGACTGGACATCCTCCTGCGTCGTCGTCCAAACATGGAACTGTTGTAGCGCTGACACGCGTCTCCTCGAGGTTGATTCCAACAAGACTCGCGGTGACCAAAATCAGGCATACGAATCCGACGAATCCGGGAAGGACTCCGAGGACTCGAACCATCTTCATGCAGATTGCCCCATTGTGCTGAGTGTTGAACCTGACGATGCCTCGTCGTCACAGAGATGAGAGTAATGCGAGAAGAATAGCAATTGCTGGGAAGAGATAGAGCATGATTGTCAGACGCTTCCTTGACTTTTCTCGTTTCTCGTTCGTTGCTTCGCACTCCTCGTCGGAGCACACCGGGGGTTCTGCTTTGAGCGGGATAGGCGCCCAGCAGACTGAGCAGTGCCTATGTGGGCTGACTCCAGATGCGCTGGTGGTTCGCTTGCTCCGGCCGCGCTCACGCGCGGCCGTATCTCTTGCCTGAGCCGCTGTTCTTGTTGCGGCCTTTGCAATTCTGTCCTTCCGACTCATACGAATCACTCATTCTTCTTCGGACTCGATCACAGTGCCCTCGAAAGCCTCGCCTTCGATGGCGGATCGGATGAGGGCTGGTTTTCGTCCGTCGAGGATGCACAAGGTCATCCTCGCTTCGGCAGCGTCGGCCACTCCCATGGGGTCGACGACGCCGGTTGGTCCTGCGCGATTGTGTTCGGCTGGCCCAACGATTTCCTGTAATTCATCGTGGGTCAATGAGTCGTAAGAACGGGCGTCCGCGTCTGTTCGTGGATCTGAAGTATAGACGCGGTCGACATTGGTGCCGATGATGCAGCGGTCGGCTCCGCTAGCGATTGCTAGGCGGATGGCGACTGCGTCGGTCGTATGGCCAGGGGTCGTACCACCCATGACCACGACCGGTCTCTCGTCGAAGAGCATGGTCGCTTCGTTAATCGAATGAGGAATGGTTCCTGAGACCATGACTCCGGCATCAGCCAGCGCCTCTCGCACCATTGTAGCGTTCAGACGAGTCGCTGCGATGCCGATTCGGTCGAGGCGATCCTCGTTATCGACAATTGGGCGAGCGAGGGCAATTCCCTCCCTCGCCGGAGCGCCTCCGCCGACGACAATTCCGATTCTATCGTCGACCGTAACACGGTCGCGGATGATGCCAACAAGCTCCTCAAGCCACGCGTGTCGCTCGTCGACCTCGGGCCTCAGAAGACTGCCTCCGAGGGCGAGTACTATGGTCGCCATCGTCCATTCGGGGATGAGTGCCCCTTTCAATGCCTTCGTTGGATACGCGCGAGAGGGTTGAAATGCCGCTTGCTGCGGCCTTGCGGATGGAGGCTTTGCTATGGCTGATGACTTGGAGATGCAGCAGCGAAGGCTGCGTATGAAGAAGTCCTTCGAGGAGCTTCAAGGCATGCGCGGGATGGGCACCGAACTCGTCACCGTAATCATCCCGCCAGACCGACTGATTAGTGATGTCAGAGGTCAGCTAGGGCAAGAGTCTGCTCAAGCAGCCAACATCAAGTCGAAGTCGACTCGAAAGCACGTAGGAGATGCCATCGAGTCGGCTATCGCAGTTCTAAATCGCTACAAAACAGCGGGGGAGAACGGCCTAGGAATTTTCGTGGGCCACGTAATCGTGGGGAATAACAAGTCTCGTTTGGTCACTGTTGTAATCGATGACCCACCAGAGATTTTCTCATCATTCCGATATCGCTGCGATTCAACATTCGAACTCACCCAACTCGAGGACATGCTGATCGATCGCACCTCATACGGACTTTTCGTCATCGACCGCGGCGAAGCCGCTTTCGGAATCGCCACGGGTAAGCGCATCCATTGTCAGGAGGAATTGCAATCCAATATCATGGGTAAGCACCGACAAGGAGGTCAATCAGCCCAGAGATTCGAGAGATTGATCGAGGAGGCTGCTCATAATTTCTTCAAGCGGGCCACCGAGCACGCCTGCAATTACTGGCTACCAAATATCGCCGACATCAAAGGAATCATCGTCGGTGGCCCTGGCCAAACCAAGGACTTCGTCGTGAAGAACGACTATTTCCACCACGAGATCAAGAAATTGGTTCGCGAGCCCTTCTTCGACGTTGGCTACTCGAATGAGAGTGGCCTAAGGGAACTCGTTCAGCGCGCGGGCGCGCTGATGGATCAGATTGAACTTGATGCTGAGCGTAAGATCGTCGACAATTTCCTGCGCGAGGTTATGCAGGCCCATCCCAAGGCGACCTATGGTGAGATGATGATTAGGTCGGCGCTCGATCAGGGCGCTGTCGATATGTTGCTGCTTTCTGAGGGGCTGCGAAAGCGCCGTGTTGGATGGAGATGCAAGCCCTGCAAGCACGAATGGGAAGCGAGTCAGAACCATCGCTCGGAGATTCCAGATTGTCCGAAATGTGATTCGGAGGATGTCAAGGAAGATCCAGATAGAACCATGGATATGATTGATGAATTGACACAATTAGCGGGACACACTTCTGCCAAGGTGCGTTTGATTTCGATGGATTCCGAGGAGGGTGCGACCCTTTACACTTCATTCGGCGGAATCGCTGCAATGCTGAGGTACTCTCTTACTTGAGGTGGATGAAATGCGAGATTTGGTAGAAGCGATTCGCCCCCTTCTCAAAGCGGTCATGTCTGATTTGGAGGTGGGTGAGGAAGATTGGTCTGGGCTGCTCGCCGGCTCGACAGTTTCGGACTTCGCTGATGTTGCGATGCCGTGCCATTCTCTGTCGCGGGTTTTGCGTAAGTCTCCGGCTGTAATTGCAGAGGATATGTTGGCTGGTTTAGGTTCCAGTACCGCGGGGATTTGCACGGTCAGTTCGGTCAATGGCTTCCTCAATTTCACCGCTGATTCTGAGTGGTTGTCGATGCGGATGGAGGAGGCGGCTGCCGATGAGCGGCTCCGTGTTGCCGTCGAAGACTCCCGCATCATTGTCATCGACTATTCTTCACCAAATGTCGCGAAGCACATGCATGTTGGACACCTCCGATCCACGGTCATCGGTGATGCACTGAATCGCATGCTTACCTACAAGGGACATACAGTCGTACCTGAGAACCACGTTGGTGATTGGGGCACGCCATTCGGTATGCTCATCGAGCATCTTATCGATATCGGCGTCGAGACTCCTCCTGACGAGATTGATCTCGGTTCATTCTACTCTGATGCTCGCAGTAAATTCGATTCCGACGCTGCCTTTGCCGACCGCGCGCGTAAGAGAGTAGTTCGGATGCAAGCGAGTGAGCCAGAGACGATTGCTCACTGGCATATGCTCGTGAATCGCTCGTTGCTCCACTTCAACGATGTCTACCAGATGATGGGAGTTCTGCTGACCGATGATGACCTTGCTGGTGAGTCGAAGTACGAGGCAGCGCTGCCGGATGTTGTCGATATGTTAGCAGCGGCAGGGCTGCTTGAGGAGAGCGAGGGAGCTAAGGTAGTCTATCCTGAGGGTTGGATAAATCGCGAGGGTGAGCCGCTGCCTCTGATTATCCAGAAGGCTGACGGTGGCTACAATTATGCAACCAGCGACCTCGCCTGTATCATCGATAGGATTCAGAATGTCGGCAGCCGAGATTTCCTCTACGTAGTCGGCGCCGAGCAGGCTCAGCACTTCGCGATGGTATTCGAAGTAGCGCGAAGTGCTGGCTTTATGGACGAGTCCGTCAATGCTATTCACGTTCCATTCGGCCTCGTTTTGGGAACAGATGGCAAGAAACTCGCGAGCAGGACAGGAGGCGCTGTGCAACTCAAGGACCTACTCGTCGAAGCAGTCGAAAGGGCTGATTCGCTCATCGCAGAGAAGAACCCAGAACTCCCTGCAGATGAGCGCGCCGAAGTTGCTCACATGCTTGGAATCGGCTCTGTAAAGTATGCCGACCTATCCACAGATCGAACCAATAATTACACATTTGACTGGGAGAAGATGCTCTCCTTCGAAGGTAATACTGCACCCTATCTGCAGTACGCACACGCACGTATCTGCAGCATCTTCTCCAAGGCCGAAATCGAGCGAGATAGTATCCAGAATGCCTCAATCTCGCTCGATGATGAGCGCGAAGCAACACTTGCCAGAGCCATCATTGCTTTCCCCCAAGCGCTCGACTTGGCCTGTGCAACCCACTCGCCGCACAAGTTAGCCACACAACTCCACGCAATCGCCCAGGCCTTCGCTTCATTCTACGAATCCTGCCCCGTCCTCGCATCCGAGGGCTCGACCCGAGAGAGTCGCTTGGCCCTTTGTGATCTGACGGCCAGAACTCTCGAAACCGGACTTTCACTCCTCGGAATTAGCGTCCCTCAACGAATGTGAGTGAGCCAAAGCCAGAGTGATTTGGGGCAATTCGCCTCGCGCGACCTTGAAATTGGTGATTCCCTCGCGCTGTCATGGTTTCAGTAGGCGACATGGCACCCGATTTCGAATTGATGGCTTTCGACAAGACAATGTTTCGACTCTCCGATTCAATCGGAAATCGAGTCGTGATCCTGTTCTATCCTGCAGCATTCACAGGCGTCTGTAGCAAGGAAATGTGCACCTTCACCGATTCGATGAATCGCCTCGAAGCCGCTGAAGCCGAAGTCCTCGGCATCTCAGTAGATGGCATATTTGCCAATGCGGCATTCGCTGACGCCAACGAAATTGGCTTCCCACTTCTTTCAGACACTGACCGCATCGCCACCGATGCATACGGCGTAGGCATTCCATTCGTCATGCCGGATTATATCGCAGCCCAGCGCTCGGTCTTCGTAATCGAGGCAAATGGCAAAATCAGTTATGCTTGGATTGCCGAGAACCCGGGAATCGAGCCAGACTACGAAGCCGTTCTATCACACCTCGAAAATTGATTCGAGAGCGCGATGCGCGCTCGGCGTTCAGTTGCCATAGGCAAGATGGTAGACGAGAGAGCCGTAAATGATGCCAGAGACTGCTAGGCTCTCCTCGTTGAATCGGCTCATGTCATCGAGATAAGTGTGGTACTCACTCGAACCTGAGCCGTAACAGACCACGGCTCGACCATACCGCTTGTCATCCGAGTCGTCCTCGTCGATATTGTAGACGAACGGTGCGTGGTCGGAATTGTAGGGCATGTCGGTATTTGCGAGTTTGCGGACGTCGATATTGTAGCTATCCGCAAGTTCTGGATGTTCTTGTTTGAACTTCGCCGTGATTCCCTGAATATGCTCGACGTCGGTCTTGTGATTGCCGAAAAGAGTCACACCCGAATTGCGCTCTGCGTCGACGTGATTCATGTCCAAATTGATGTAAAGTCGGAGGTTTTCATACAGGTTATTCGAGTGCTTATCGACCCAGTTCGTAGATCCATACAATCCCTCTTCCTCGCCTCCCCAAGTGCAGAAGTAGATGGTGTATTTTGGGGTGCCGAGTTGGCTCTCGATGAGTCCGAATTGCCGAGCCATCTCGAGCACGGTCGCCGTACCGGAGGTATCGTCGACCGCTCCTGGGCCCATGTAGACGGTGTCGTGATGGGCCCCAATGATGATCAGTTGTTCTGTTTCACCTTGGATTATCCCGCATGGGACCTTGATTGTAGCTTCCCCTGCATTTTCGACGAAGGTGAGGAATTTGAGCCTGCCATCTTGATTGATCACATTGTCAATAATTGTCTGGCCAACACTTTTGCTGACCATGATGAATCCCAAGTCGATTGGAATGTTTTCAATCTCTGAAATCCCGACCGATTTGAAGTAAGGAACGCAATCATTGGCGACGAGTTCATCGCAGTTCTGACGCTCGTTGATGAGGATAAGCCCCTCCACATCATTCTCCGATGCTCGCTTGAATAGAGGGGTGTTTGACTCCGTTTCATTGGTCATGTGGATGAGCACGACTGCGCTGGCGGCGCTGGACCAGTCGGCGCTCTCATTCCCAGTTCCGAGGTCGACGACTTCGATATCATCGACGTAGCGGATGAAAGATGATCCGGAGTAACCTTGCAGAACGAAGTCGGATCTGTGATCGAATTCGATGAAATCGGCATTGAAGTCGGTTGCGCCGCAGGCGAATGCTGGAAGAGTTTCTCCCACATCGCCTGCGTGACAGATCCCCAGTTCGGGCTCGTCATCAATGACGAACATCGGGACGTCGAAGTCCTCGATTGTCGATGGAATCCCCATCGTTGTGAAATTGGATTTGATGAAATCGGCTGTATTGTGCTCTTCGTTCGTTCCGGACATTCGGCCTTCCCACTCAGGATGGCCGAGGGCGATGATGCTCTCAGCGTAGCCTCGTGCGCTGGCAGGGTCGAACTCGATGAGTTCGTAATCAGGAGTTCCTTGGATCCAGTCTACAATGTCGTCGCCGTATAGGACTGCGCCACCCATGGTGCCGACGAGCATGATTCCGATTACTGCGAGGACAGAGACTGGAAGTTGCTTCGTGCGCTGAAACTGTTCCTTCAGCCTCGCATTGAGGCTTGTTGGGCTTTCTTCGGCCGCAATTTCAGCCTTGATGACCTCATTCATGCAGATACCTCGCAGAATTGCTGCCGCCTTGGGCGCCTATTGAACCCAACCGCTAGCGGTACCTATGATGATTCGATTCACTGAGAGCCGATTTCATCGCCGGTCCAACGGCGACCGAGATTGTGGTCGATGTTGAGTTGGTCAAGGATTCGGGCGACAACGAAATCGACGAGGTCTTCGATGGACTCTGGCTTGTTGTAGAAGCCGGGACTTGCGGGCAGGATAACTACGCCCCATTCGGAGAGGTTTGCCATTGCTCGGAGGTGTGGGGTGGCGTAGGGAGATTCGCGTGGGACGAGGATTAGTTTGCGCCGCTCTTTCATCGCGACGAGGGCGCTGCGGGTTGCGAGATTGTCTGATATTCCCGCAGCAATCTTGCCGATTGTTGTGCCGCTCGTTGGGCAGATGATGTAGGCGTCGAAGCGGGCTGATCCTGAGGCAGAGCGAGCGGCGAGGTTGTCGTTATTCTCGAGGGTGATGAGTGAGTTCGATGCGAGTTCTGCGGGAGTGATTCCGCATTCGAGGTCGAGGTTGATAGCTCCCTCGCGAGTGATGATGAGATGAGATGACCAACCAGCCTCGCAAAGGGCATCTAGCAGTCGTACCCCATAACGTGCCCCTGATGCTCCAGTGATGGCAACGACTGCTTCAGGCATGCTTCTCCCTCTTTCCTTCCTCGCTTCAACCTGCCTCACTGAGAATCGCGCAAGGCATGGGCGAGGTATTCATACTGCTCGATTGAGTTGTAGAGATATGCCGAGATGCGGAAGTAGCGCATCTCGTGGTGTGGCCAAGGGAAAACTGGAACCTGAATCCCCCAATCGTCGAGCAGACTGTTGTGCAAGGCATCGCCTCGAAAATCTGGTGGTCCGTCGTAAGTTCCTGGCAGATCGATAGTGGCCATTGCTGTAAGCATCGAATCGGCTATTGGGGGCTCGGTTTCGAGAGTCTCACAGAGGATATCACGGCCATTGCGGGCGAGCGAATCGTTGTGTTCCATAACGGCTTCAAATCCACCTGAAATCATCGATCCGAGAGTTTCGATGGCCTTTGGGATGCAGAAGATTCCAGATGGGTCAGAGGTTCCCTGCCAATCATACTCGAAGCGAAATTTCTCCACCGGCGGAAGGTCTGCTGTGTAACCGTGACTGATTGTCAGCGGTTTTGTTGATTCACGCTTGTCCTCACGTATGTGAAGGAAGGCCGAGCCTTTCGGGGTGCACAGCCACTTGTGGCAATTGCCGGCTATCCAAGCTGCATCCAACGAGGTCAAATCGAGCGGCACCAAACCAGGCCCATGTGCCGCGTCGAGCAAAACATCCACGCCTCGCGACTGAAATTCATCGACTAATCGCTCGAACGGCATTCTGATTGCAGTCGGACTCGACACGGTGTCAATCATCGCCAGAACTGTGTGAGGGGTAATCGCGGCGAGTAGTGGCTCGATGATATCATCTTCAGACTCACATCTGAATGGCAGTTCGACGACGACTACCTTTGCCTTCCAGCGTCGAGCAACGAATTCAATCGTATTCCAGCATGCTTGGTAAGCATGGTCGGGGACAATAATCTCGTCACCGGAATTTAGCACAAGGCTGCGCAACACGGTGTTTATCCCGCCAGTAGCATTGTGGCAGAAAGTCATTCCATCTTGGTCAGCGTTGAGAAATTCCGAAAGAGAACCGACCGCTCCAGCCATCATTTCGACAGCATCGCGCTCGAAAAACCGGACCGGATCCGCCTCCATCTGCGCACGGATCCTCGATTGCTCTTCGAGTAAGACGGCAGGCGTTGCGCCGAAGGAACCGTGGTTCAGAAAAGTGGTGTCGGGGTCGAGTGACCAGTGGTGAGACAATTCGCTCCCCGCGGGTCTCAGGCAACCAACCCCGGAGTCCAATCCTCAGGTTTCATCGGGACGCGTCCGAGAAATTCCTCTGCATGAACCAGCAGTGCCTCTTCAAATCGGGCGCGGTCGAGTAGACGTCCTTCGAGGTCATGAGTGTGACCGACTGCAGCGAGAGAAGTGGTTGTGCCCGCATCGAGTCCACAGCAGGTCAATGCCTCGATGCGACCCTCGTTAGTATTGTAATTGATAGCTAATCCGTGGCGGCTGACCCAGTGTTTGAAGGCCAGCCCGATGGAGCAAACCTTGCGGTCCTCAAGCCAGACTCCCATCATCCTCTCGTCGCGATATCCTTCGATTCCACAATCTGCGAGAGCAGCCATAACCCAGTCCTCGATTCGGTTGATGATACTGCGAACGGATTGCTCGTCCTGTTGCCATTTGATAATTGGGTAGCCGACGAGTTGGCCGGGTCCGTGGTAGGTCATTCCACCACCTCGGTCGACGATTGTCGTCGAGTAATCTGCTAATGCTGGATCTTCCAAAGCCCCGTCGCGCTTCGCCTTCGGTCCAAGGGTTACGACTTCTGGATGTTGGACGAGGATTAGCGTGTCGGAAATCTCGTCCTTGATGCGCTGTTGCTGCATGATTCGCATCGCTTCGTCGACCGCTGTGTGCGGTTCAATTCCTGCTAGAAGGATGCGCAGCGGTCGCATCTTTGTTGCCCCGTTTTCTTTCTCCGCCTCAGGCCGCGTGAATTGCGTGACCGAGGGTCTTGAGGATTCCCTCGTGGAAGGCCTCTGTCATCGTCGGGTGAGCGTGTACTACGTCTGCAATGTCCTCGAGAAGTGCCCCCATTTCGAGGGCAAGGACGAATTCGCCGTGGAGTTCAGCCACATGACTTCCCACGGCTTGGATTCCAAGTATCACGTGGTCGGACTCACGCGCAGTGACGCGGATGAATCCCCCTGTCTTCTCCGCTTCGAGCGTGAGTGCACGTCCGTTGGCGGCGAGTGGGAACTTGCCGGTGATTATCTGCTCTCCTCGCTCCTTTGCTTCGTCGGGAGATAGGCCGACCGAGACGATTTCTGGCTCGGTGAAGACGATTGCTGGGATTGCCACCTTGTCGAATTCTCGGTGGTGGCCGGCGAGGATCTCTGCGACCATCTCGCCCTGTGCTGATGCCTTGTGGGCGAGCATTGGCTCTCCGGCGACATCTCCAATCGCATAGACACCGGGAACGTTGGTTCGGCACTGTCGGTCGATTCGGATGAAGCGGCCGCCGGTATCCATTCGCACTCCCATATTCTCTATTCCCCATCCTTTGGTATTGGGGCGGCGTCCAACGGTAACAAGCACCTTGTCGACCTTGATGGTCTGCTCTTCGCCGTCCTTCTCAAAGGTCAGGTGAGCCTTGCGACTGGCTCCCTTGCCCTTGATTTCGGTACCGCGGGCTAGGGAGTTGGTGTGGATTGTGACCTTGTGTCGCTTGAGCCAGATTTCGAGCGGTCGTCGAATCTCTTTGTCCATGATTCCGAGAATCGAATCCATTCCTTCGACGACCGTTACATCGGTGCCGAGTTTGCTCAGAGCGCAGCCGAGTTCAAGGCCGATGTAGCCGCCACCAACGATGGCTGCTGACTTTGGTAGATTCTGTAGGTCGAGGGCTCCGGTGGAAGAGAGGATGAATTCCTCGTCACAAGGCATGAATGGAAGGTCGATATGGCTAGAGCCAGTGGCGATAATGACGTTCTCCGCCTCGATTTCGACCGGCCCGTCACTTGTTTCAACGGTACATTTCTTCGGGCCGGTGAAAGTCGCCCAACCCATCACGAGCTCGGCCCCCGCTCCCTTGAGAAGAGACTCGACGCCTTTGTTGAGTCGGGTGACGATGGCGTCTTTCCAATCGACAAGCGCGGCCATGTCAACTTCCGGTTTGCCCGCCACAGACAGTCCCATGTGACCGCCTTCGCCGGCGTGTTGCCGCAACGCCTCAAAGCGCTCAGCAGCGTGAATAATCGCCTTACTCGGGATACATCCGCGAATCAGACAGGTGCCACCCGCTTTGTCTCCCTCGACGATTATAGTGTCCAATCCGAGCTGAGCGCTGCGAATTGCTGCGACATAGCCACCGGGTCCAGCCCCAATGATGAGAACCTTGCATTTACGAGTGTCAACCATTCTTTCACCTCACATGAAGATCATTGCAGGATGCTCAAGTATACGCTTGAGTGACTGCACCAGAGCCGCTCCATTGGCTCCATCGACGATTCGGTGATCGAATGAACTCGAGACGTTCATGATGCGGCGGACGACAATCTCGCCCTTGCGCGCCACGGGCATTTCGCGCGCCTTGTGGACGCCAAGTATAGCGACCTCTGGGTGGTTGATGATTGGAGTCGCACCGAGGCCACCATCGCGACCGAGGCTGGTGATTGTGAAGGTTGAACCAGTCAGGTCATCGAGGGTTGCGGTACCATTGCGGGCCGCTCCCGAGACGCGCTGCATCTCTGTCGCGGCCTGCCAGACATCCATCGCTTCAGCGTGTTTGACGACCGGGACGAAGAGTCCACGGTCGGTCTGCGTAGCGATTCCAAGGTTGATGGCTCCATAACGGCGAACCAAACCATTGGCCTCGTCGTAGTGTGCATTGCATTCGGGGTGATTTGGCATCAGCTTGGCTAGTGCGAGCATTATGAACGGTAGATAGGTGAGTTTGGGCTGCTCTGGCGATCGCGTTGCATTGAGCGTCTGTCGCAATTCTTCCAACTCTGTTACATCGATTTCCTCGAAGTAGGAGAAGTGCGGAATGTGGCGCTTTGAGAGGGTCATTGCTTCAGCAATTTTGCGGCGTAGGCCGACGACCTTGATTTCCTCTACATCGGTTCTGCGTGTCGAATATGCGACAGGTGCAGCGCCCTGGACCATTCCTCCAGCGGCGATGAATGCGTCTAGGTCAGCGTGGCGAATGCGTCCGGCTGGTCCACTGCCGCGAACCGCGCTCAGATCGATTCCTGCCTCGCGCGCACGCCGGCGCACAGCAGGACTCGCCAACGCCTTGCCACCAGCGCTGGGCGCTGGTGCAGAGACCGAGGGAAGTGGTGCAGGTGCAGAGATTGCCGGTACGGGTGGCGGTGCCACTGGTGCCGTTGTAGCCGCCGGAGCAGGTGCTGCGGCAGGTTCTGGTGAAGGTGCAGGAGTAGGCTCGGGTGCAGCCTTCTCGGCCGGCTCAGCAGCAGGCGAATCGCCGCTGCCATCGAATTCAACTAGAGCTGCGCCAACAGCGACCATATCGCCAACTCCGCCATGTAGCGCAGTAATCTCACCATCATACGGCGAAGGAATCGTCACGGTCGCTTTATCGGTCATCACATCGACCAAAGCATCGTCTTCGGCGACTATATCCCCGACCGAGACGTGCCACTGCACGACCTCGCCTTCTACAACTCCCTCTCCGATATCCGGTAATTTGAACGCTCTATTCGTCATTTTTATTCCTCCATTACTTTCTTGATCGCGTCAGCGATTCTTGCGGGACTCGGCATGTAATCCCACTCAGTTGTGTGCGGGAATGGTGTATCCCATCCCGTGACTCTCTTAATTGGTGCTTCGAGGTGGTAGAAGCATCGCTCCTGCACACTCGCAGCCATCTCAGCGCCGAATCCACTCGTCTTCGGGGCTTCGTGAACAATTACACATCGCCCCGTCTTTTCGATTGAATTTACGATTGTATCTCGGTCCCAAGGAATCAGCGTTTGTAAATCGATTAGATCGCAGCTGACGCCGCAGTTATTGATGGCTTGCTCGGCAACGTGGACCATTGCTCCCCAAGAAATGACTGTACAATCGCTGCCCTCCATGGCTAACCTTGCCTCGCCCAAGGGAACTGTGTAATGCGCCTCAGGAACCTCTGCTTCGGGGTGGTCCTTCCAGGTGGGGACATTGTGAGGGTCGCCGTAGAAGGGGCCGCGATAGCAGCGCTTGGGCTCGAAGACGACGACGGGGTCGTTGGATTCGATTGCGGCTATGAGGAGCCCCTTCGAATTGTATGGGGTCGATGAGTACACCACCTTCAGTCCGGAGGTGTGGGTGAATTGTGATTCTGGGCTCTGCGAGTGGTGGTGACCTCCGCGGATTCCACCTCCGGCTGGTGTTCGGATGGTTATCGGGCACCAGAATTCGCCTCCGGAGCGGTGGCGAACCTTGGCGATTTCATTGACGATTTGGTCGTAGGCTGGGAATATGTAGTCGGCGAATTGAATCTCCGCCACCGGGCGTAATCCGTTGATTCCCATTCCGAACGCAATCGCCGCGATTCCACCCTCAGAGAGTGGCGTATCGAAGACGCGATGGCTTCCGTGCTTCTCTTGCAGACCATCAGATGTACGGAATACACCTCCGAAATATCCAGCATCCTCGCCGAAGAAGAGGACATTCTCGTCACGCTCAAGCATATTGTCGAGTGCGGAGTTGACCGCTTGAACAATGTTCATTTCGACCATTTCAATCACCGGTCCATTGCTTCATTTCGTCCCATTGTTCCTGCAGATGCCAAGGAACGGTCTCGTAGACCTCGGTGAAGATAGTGTCAGCAGATGGGTAGGGACCGTTGGCGAGGTCTCCATGGGTGACCGCTTCCTTGTAGGCGGCCATGACCTCTCCATCGATGCGCTCTTCCATCTCAGTTTGCTGCTTATCAGACCACTCGCCGATGGCGATAAGATGGCCTGCTAATCGGTCGATAGGATCGCCGCCTGGCCAGGATTCGGCCTCATCGCTAGGTCGGTAGCGGCTGGGGTCATCGCTCGAAGAATGGGCGCCGGTGCGGTAGGTTAGCACCTCGATATGAGTAGCCCCTTCACCGGCAGCAGCGCGCTCTCGTGCCCATTTGGTGACTGAATAGAGCGCGAGGAAATCATTTCCATCGACGCGAATACATGGGACATTGTACGCCAGCCCGCGAGCAGCAAAGGTCGGGCTGCCGCTGGCGATATTTCTGTGAGTTGAAATCGCCCATTGATTGTTGACGATATTGAGGATGACTGGCGGCTTGAAGACAGAGGCGAAATTGAGGGCGTAGTGGTAATCGCCCTCAGCACTGGCACCGTCTCCGATCCAGGTGATGGTGACCTCGTCAAGCCCTTTGTACTGCGATGCCATAGCTACTCCAACAGCTTGGCTGAATTGGGTTCCAACAGGGCTGGATATAGAGATGAAGCGTCCCTCTTTGTAGGTGTAGTGAACTGGCATTTGCCGTCCTTTGACATTGTCTTCGACATTGCCTATACAGTGGTTGATCATGCTCACCATATCACGTCCCCGGACGAACTGGGCACCCGGTTGTCTGTAGGAGGGGAAGATCCAGTCTTGAGTTTCGAGCGCCATCGTTTGGGCGATGGCGACCGCCTCTTCTCCGAGCGAACGCATGTAGAATGACAGCTTACCTGTGCGTTGCATCTTCATCATGCGCTCATCGAAGATGCGCATACGGGCCATGTGTTCGAGTCCTTGGCGGAGTTCATCGGGAGTTAGTTGTGGATCCCATGGTCCGCTGGCCTTTCCTTTGAAATCGAGAACTCTGACTAATCCATTTGCCAAGTCGGTGGTGTCGGCAGCGATGCAAGTGATAGGGTCAGGGCGAGGTAAATCGCCAGGCTCATTGACGAATGGGTCGAAATTTGCTTCGTCACCGGGGCGAAACGGGGCAGTTGGAATCTGCAGGGATTTTTGCTTCTTCTTCGCCGCCATGCTTCTTTCACCCATTCCTCGTTCATATCGTTTGATACTCGGACGACAGCCGCGCCTCGTTGGTTGCCAACAGGCTCTTGTTCTTACTCGTGAGAAGGTCCTTGCTGGGATTGAGGTGGCTTATCGCCGACCCCGTCGAATCTCTTGTTACGACTGGCTCACCACCCATCGCTTCCTCCCAGAGAAGACCTGCTCGGTAGGATGAGCGGACTAAGGGGCCGCTCGCGACGGCTTTGAAGCCCATCTCACGAGCTGCCTTGTCCCAAGCAGCAAAGGTGGATGGTTCTGGGAATCTATCGATTGCTAGATGCTTCCAACTCGGCTGGAGATACTGACCGAGGGTAATCAGTTCGACACCTGCTTGGCGCAGCAGACCCATCGCCTCGACGACCTCTTCATCAGTTTCTCCGACACCGACCATAATACTCGATTTGATGACCAAATCGGGACGTAGTCGCTTAGCTTCGCGGAGTATTTCGAGGGATTGCTCGAAGGATGCGCGAGGGTCACGGACTACTGAATCGAGGCGAGGTACGCACTCGACATTGTGAGCGAATACTCGCAGGGGTAGGTCGACGAGTAGGTGAGCGAGTGCGTCGAGATTTCCGTCGAGGTCCGAGCAGAGTAATTCTAGACCAACATCTGGGCGACGTTCGCGGACGGCCTCGAGGCACTTGCGGTAATGATCTGCTCCACCGTCTGGAAGGTCATCTCTGTTTACGACGGTGATGACCGCATGGCTGACGCCCATGCGGTCGACCGCTTCTGCCAATTCGTTCGGCTCATTGGGATTCAGTGGAGGGGGAGTTTTCTGGGTACCGACAGCGCAGAAGCGGCAGCCGCGGGTGCAGACCTCTCCGGCGATCATGAATGTCGCAGTCCCGCGGCCCCAACAATCGTGGATATTCGGGCAACGAGCTTCCTCACAGACCGTGTTCAATCCATGCTCATGCACGTTTGACTTGGTATCATTGAATCTTGCTTGAGCAGAACCGGTTGGAAGTGTGGTTCTGAACCATGGAGGAAGTCGCTTCCGCTCAGACTTGCGGCGCTCCTCCGTACTCATCCGAGCCGCCCCACCACAGCCTCCGGCTGAGACTCCAGCAGCATCAGCCTGTGGCAGCCGCACACTCATTGAAGCCGAGGAGCGGACATACGGCGTTAATCGTTCGCCTCGAACCTACACATGAGGTGGTTCGGAACGAGGTGCAAAATACGAGAGGAGCCTCGGAAGAGTCGATGGCTCGCAGTGCAGCACTAGTGACCGGAGGTGCAAAGAGAATCGGAGCCGCTATCTGCCTTCACCTAGCAGAAAAAGGATACTCGGTGGCAGTTCACCACAATTCGTCGGCCAAGTCCGCCGAGGATCTAGTCGAGCGACTACGCGAGATTGGAGTCGAGGCTTGTACGGTTCGTGGCGACTTGAGAAATGCTGATGAAGTCTCGAACATTATCTCTGAAGCGTCATCAAAGATTGGTCCGATTTCTCACTTAGTCAACAACGCATCTCGCTTTGAATTTGATGATATCGAGAGTGTTGACTCTGATTCGTGGGACTCTCACATGGATGTCAATGCGCGCGCACCGATTTTACTCACGCGCGCGCTACTCAAACAATTACCAAATTCTAATGCAAAAGCATCGGACTCAGTCGCCGCTTCTGTGGTTAACATTCTCGACCAGAAAATCGCTGCACCTAGTCCAGACCATCTGTCTTACACCGCTTCGCGCTACGCTTTACTCGGATTGACCGACGCCCTAGCCCGTGGATTGGCCCCTCGCCTACGCGTCAATGCCGTCGCTCCAGGACACACCCTTGGAAGCCAAGATCAGACTGCAGAAGGGTTCGAGCGGGCTCAATCAGAGAGTCCGCTTGGATTCGGCCCGGAGCCGAATGACATTGCAGAAGCTGTCGGCTATCTCATCGGCGCACGGGCAGTTACAGGCCAGGTGCTTTTCGTCGATTCAGGGGAGAGGTTCCTCTCTCGGAGTCGTGATGTGCTTTTCGAGACGGAGGGCGGGTTATGAGCGGACATTCGGAGGCACTGATGCAACTCATGGCACAGACCCAAGGGGTGACTACGCTATTCCTCGAAAACGTCGTGCGTGAGGTCGATATTGGCGTGCACGACCACGAATGGGGGTCTCCCCAGCGATTACAATTCGACATTTATGTGATGCTGTCAGGAGTGCCTGAACCGAGCGCGGATGAGATTGGTGAAGTACTTGATTATGAGTATCTGATTTCCGCGCTCGACGAAACTCTGGAGATGAATCGAGCCGCTCTGCTGGAGACACTGGCGAATCGGCTACTCGACAGGGTCCTCGAACCAAACTCAGCCGAAGGAGCGAGCGTGATTCTAACGAAGCTCGATGTGCTCGAAGGTGATGGGCAATTGGGATGCTCGATGACGCGTCTGAAGTGATGGTGCAGGGAGCAGGATTTGAACCTGCGAAGCACTATGCACCGGAGCTTAAGTCCGGCCCCTTTGACCAACTCGGGTATCCCTGCAAGTCTGCTGGCAAAGCCATTGGACTTGAAACGAGCGGCACGCAACGCCCCCTTTTGGGGGCGCGTGGGGAAAACGATGCATTGTCGGCTCGGACCTCACGAACGCTTTAACACCCCGCTGAGAGCCGAAGACCGATGATTGCGAGCAGCAAGTCGATTCACGGGCTCGGTATCGCCCGAACTGCGGTGTTTCTCGCCTTGCTCATGTTGGCGGCTCCACTGGCTGGAGTAACGGCACCTACAACCACTCTATCCGATGCTTCCAAATCGCAGGCCTCAGATGACCTTGAACTCAAACTCTACACTCTCTACTTGGCCGAAGCCAACTCCTCCTCTGGAGGTGATGGCCACATCACAACTCGTGTTCCTGAATCGGGTGGTCAATCGACTGCGAGTGCCCTCGATTCGACTATCGAATTCAGCACCGGCGACCTCATGAGTATGTTGATGATCAACGGCCGCCCCAAGCACGGTTCTTCCTCAGGTCAATTCTACATCCCAGTGCAACTTTTCCTCCGTGCACAGGGGCCGAGTAACTCCCAGGTCACTTGGGACATTACTATCAGGGCCAATGGTGCCACAGTAGGTTCCGAATCATGGGAGGCTGATGCGTGCAATCCCGGACTCACGAATTCATGTAATTTCGATCATGAACTCTTTGAGGTCATCCTCGACGATGACGAGGAAGGTTTCGAGGTCGAGGATGGTAAGGAATTTACTGTTGAGATTTCCGCTGAAATGACCGGTTGCGAGAGCGGGGGTGGTCCTTTCGGAGGCAGTTGTGAGGCTGAGATTGCATGGAATGAAATCGATGATGAGAGTAACCGTTACTCTCAGTTGGAGGTTGAATCTAATGCCATTGCCGATAGCGAGGTCATCTTACAACGCGACGGTGCTGAACTAGCCGATGGCGCCGAACTTGAATGGTATCCGAATGATGTTCTAGCCGACCGAACCATGCAGTTCTCCTTCGATGTCAAGAGCGCCTTTGGGCGTGAAGACATGGATTCGGTTCGCCTTTTGATGCGCGACCCAGACGGAAATTATCGCGTTGATCACGAAGTTTCTTCTGACGACGATGGCATCCGCGACACTAGTCAAGGAATCTTTGGCGAATACACGTGGACATATCCGAGCGGATTACCATCTGGCGAGTATAGCGTTGAGCTCGAAATCACCGACGTGCAAGGTAATGCCTTCCTCGTCGAGCACGATCCTGTTGAGATGAAGCAGTGGGGAGTCGCAATCAATCACCGCGAGGACCGAACCGTAGAGTATGTGGCTCCCTCCGAGACGACTCCAGTGCCGCTGCAACTCGTCCATCGCGGAGATTCCACCAAATCTATGACAGTCGAACTCGAGTTGCTCACCAATCTTGGTAGCGCTTGGTTGGTCGAGTTTGATTCCCCCGGCGGCTACACTCTGAATTCTGGGGGGGACATCCTCAATCCGATTCTAACCATCACCGCCCCAGATGATTTGACAGGAACTCCTGACAAGATCGAAATTAGGGCGGTGGCAGAAGCTACCATCGAAGGAGTGCAAACTGTGGTCCACCAAGACCTGCTCTCTCTCGATCTGGAGAAACTCGAAGTTTACCAGCCACCCGATGTATCGGTGTGGGACGAGGACCACGAAGTCCCAATCGCCAACTCTAGCCGTCCAAGTGACATAGACGCGACAATTCCTCGATACGTCGAGGACAATCAATTCACCACTTTCTTGCTTGAGATTTTCAACACTGGATTTGACACAGATACATTCCGTGTTGACGTCCTCAAACGTTCAAAGACCATCATCCAGATTTACGATAATGACACTGGCGAGAGAATCCTCGAAGATGATGGAGATGGCACATTCCACATCCCTGCTCTCGAGCGTCATTCAACTCAGGTTCTGCGCTTCAATGTCAAACCATCTGCTGACCGAGAAGACCCCGATATCGGAATGCTCGAGCTTGAGGTGATTAGCACTGGAAACGCCTCACTGCGGACTACAGTGGAGTTCACAATCCAGCGTACCTTTGGAATCCGCGCGGAGGTTTCTCAGGACTGTGATGGCACGCCACTCGGTCACATTCAGGTTTCTCTCTGTTCATCTCTCTCCGACCCAGAAGTGAACCTCCGCGCGCGTATAACCAATAGTATGACCAGCGGTGCATCCGCCTCACAATGGCGGATTGTCAATCCTGCCAGTCTCTCAGAGAATACGGACCGTAACGCGGCCTACGGGCAGTGGAATTATCGTATCCTCGACGAGAACGGCTCAGCCCTGCCGACGGTGTCGCTAGGGCCCGGGGATTATACTGAAATCTTCGTCGTTGTCACTCTAACCAATCAAGTCGTCGTCGGCAATCACACAGTATATCTCAGAATAATTGAGGAGACCTCAGATTCCAATCCACGTTACTTCGATCTCCCAATGGTCTTCGAAGTCGATGCAGACGAACCGGACCTTGAGATTGTCCAAGTCACTTCGAATAGGAAACTCGCTCCAGGCGAGGATTACGACTTCCAACTCAAGGTCCGCAACAAAGGAAACAGCCCTCTAATCGTCCTCCTTGATGCCGAGGCCGTCGGAGCTACTGGGTGGACGGTCGATATCGGTGGTCCAACTGGCTCTCGACTTATCGAACTCGACGCTTTCGAAGAAGTCACTTTCCACCTCGAGGTCTCGGTTCCAGCCTCGGCCAATAACGGAGATCAGGTAGTCGTTACTGTGACTGCAGAACCGCACGATACAGATCAGAGTTGGCCAGAGGAGTTTACCGCTGAGGAGGAGGTCACATTGGTCGTCGGAATTGACGCCATCTTCGATCGTCTGATGAATGAAATTACCAACCCTCGTGCTTCGACTCTCATCGTCATGGTAGTTGCCATACTGCTAGTTTTCGGAGGAATCCAGAGCAGGATGAACCGTAGGAAATGGGCAGCCCACCTAGCGCTTCTTGAAGCGATGAACGACGAGGATGAAGAGAATGAGGAAGAGGATATGGGTGAAGATATCCCTGCTCCTGTTACTGAGGAAGAAGAGCCAGATGAGATGGTTTACGATGATGATGACATCGAACTCATCTGAGTCTACGCTTGAGCAACGTCCGAACGGCGCTCCATTCCGCTTAAGACCCGTATGAACCGCCGTAGGCGGTAGGGAGTGTGCATCTTGTACGTCGATGAGAGGGGGAATTATGCTCGAATCGCCCGACGCAAGGAGCGTTCAGCTCTTCTCTTCAGTCTCTTGATGCTGTTAACATCATATTCTGCAATCGAATTTGCATCTTGGGAAGCGATGGGTTCGACAGATACTGATGGTGATGGATTGCCATACGGTCTGGAGTATTACATCGGCACCCAACCGCAGGATTGGGATTCGGATAACGATGGACTTCCAGATGGCTGGGAGTGGCAATACGGCCTTGATCCGCTATCTGCGACTGGAATTAATGGCTCGACGGGCGATCCTGACGGCGACTCTCTGACTAATCTGAATGAATATCAATACGGAATTCCTTCGAATTGGGATTCTGCCTCAACTCCGAACGAATTGGATAACGGCGTCTGGTGGAATGGGACGGTTCCCGTCAGCAATTGGGATGAGGAGAGCGCTATGCAACTCATTCAGGGATTGAATTCTGATGGGGCTGACGAGGATCCTGTCGGTAATCTTTGTTTCAATAACTTCGACGATGACCATGATGGATTGGTTGACAATTGGGATGGTGATTTTGATGGAGATGCCGATTGCGCCACCGATGATGATGATGGCGACAATTTAACCGATGAGGATCCGAACGGCTGGGATACCGATGGAGATGGAATGCCAGACGGTTGGGAGGTTGCAAACAACCTTGATCCGACCTCGAATTCCGGAGATGATGGAACAAATGGAGATCCTGACGATGACGGATTGATAAATCTCTACGAATATGTCAATCCGGCGTGGAGCACTCGCAATGGCTCGGTTCAACCGCCTCGTCAATATTGGAGGCCCGGCCCTGACAATAGGACGAGTACTGAATCTCCTTGTAATCCGGTCCAGAATATAGGGCCGGGTGGATGTCAGTTATTCACCGCCGAGGTCGATGGTGTAACTTACACCGATCCTAACAATAACGACACCGACGGAGATGGTCTGAACGATTCATACGAGGCTTTGGTTCTACTGACTGATCCGACGCATATTGATACTGACGGAGATGGAATTTCAGACGGTGTCGAAGTCAACGGTTCCTATGGTAATCCACCCCAAGCGTCTGACCCACGAAACAACAATACCGATGGTGATCAATTCGACGACGGTGAGGAGGATACGAACTTCAATGGCGTCGTTGATCTCAATGAAACTGATCCGACGCGAATCGAGGACGCTGGCGACCTTGATGGTGATGGAATACAAAATTGGGAAGAAAATGCGACCTGTACTCAGTGGAATAATTCCGATACCGATGGAGGAGGTGTCGATGACGGCATCGAATTGACTCCAGCCCACGGAACGGACCCGTGTAAATCGACTTACGAATTATACCTCGATATCATAGTCTGGGATCCATCCGATAACTCCCTGACGGTGAATAATACCACGAAATTGGATCCCACGCCAATCGACTGGAGACAGAACGGAGAACCGATGGCTTGGTTCGAATCACCTAATGGTAGCAGAATGCCATTTTCCTATTCGTCAATCCTTGGTAATACCATCAAAGGTGTGGACAATGACATGCCATCAGGGGCGTTATTCATCGTCGTCTTGAATGGCTCATGGTGCTGGGACCCAGCTCTTGGAACAGCCAATGAAGCCCACTGCGACGACGATTACAAGGATAGTGACGGAGATGGCTTAGCTGATTGGGAAGAAGCCCTCGGGTCTTGGGGATTCATCTCCTTCACGAACATGACAGACTCTGATGGAGATAGCGTCAGCGACCTCGATGAGGTAATCAACGGAACTGACCCTCTGGAACCATGCAACAATCTCGCTGATTTCGATGGCGATGGTCTAAACAATTGGTTCGAGAATAGTACCGGTTGTCCATTGATGTTCGGCATCGGTGGCGGTAATTTGACACAGGACAACTACACCACCCTGTGGAATAACACTGACACAGATAATGGTGGAGTAACGGACTTTCAGGAATATTTCGATGGTACGAATCCACAGAACAATCCAGATGACGACATGAATCCGTTGGATACTGATGGAGACGGAATCCCAGACACCATTGAGCAGGAGATTGGAACCGATTGGCGTGATCCCGATACCGATGGTGGTGGAATTCCCGATGGGGACGAATGTCCCCCCGCATTCTGGGATAATGACTGTGCGGATGCACAAATGAATCCATGGGATCCGTCGGATGATATTCAGGCGAATATGATGTACTTCTTCGCTGAGAACACCTCGATTGGTATTGATTACAACATTACGCATTACTGGCGTTGGCACACCTATGATGCGTACACAGGAGTTTCTTGGGGTGTCAACACTAGCCTCGTTGGCTACACACCAATATACCCTAGTTGGTCAACAATGCAGGGCGTCGCTCACCAAGACTTCTGGGACGACTCGGCCCTCTATGGTTGGGAACTAGCCTACCGAAATAACGGCATCCTCTACCCTGGTGACGAACTCATCGCGCCTCACAATGCGGTCAATTACACAGATTGGATTGATGTTGGTGTGGGAATGAATTTCTCTAATTATACGCGTGACGTCCTCATCGATTCTTCGATTGTAACTAATCTCTATGTCACTGCAACTCAGGTGACGATGACCGATGTAATCAGGGACAACACCACCGGATTCCAGAATAGTTCCTACGCTAAGGATCTCGGAAAGATTGAGTCGTCGGAGAATATCTCTCGCATCGCTTGGGAAGTGGTAAATGAGACTGGATGGACTTCAGCTTGGGACCAAGTGACGGCTATCCAACAATTCCTTATCAATGGGAATAACACTACGACGTTCTTACGGAATCACGCTGGTTCGAATAGAAGTGATTCCGCTTCTACACAATTACTGACAGACACATCCTTGTGGATTCTAGAGGAGGTGCGTGAAGGAGACTGTGACGAGTACGCGACCATATTCGCTGCTATGCTCAGGGCACTTGACCTACCGACTAGAAAGGTCACGGGATTCTCGGGAGGAACATGGGTAGACAATGGCTTCGAAGTCTATGGTTATGACTTCTCATGGTGGGTTGAAGTCCATCTCCAAACCAATGCTAATCAAGGCGAACTCGACCTCGGATGGATTCCATTCGAAGCTTGTCCTGAGATGTCTGTTGTCGAGGTCGTCAACGAGACTTGGTCACCAGACTCCTATGAGAGAGATTATTCCTCAGGAAACATAACTCTGAATGGTACTCTTCAATTCTCGAGCAATGCTAGCGTTATCGAAGGAATAACACTCGATCTCTACCTTGTCCCTTCGAATGACACATCTAATGTTCCCGGCGGAGCCGCGACTGCGAATCACCTAATCGGCACCGTGACGACGAATGCAAGTGGCTTCTTCTCATTCGATGGGGCCCCCTCAGAGATGATTCAACCTGGATATGGATCTCTAGTCATTCTAACTCATACACTGGGTTACGTAGGCATACAGGGTATCTCATTCCCGTGGATGATTAACATCACCGATGATGTCAATCTCTCAATTACTAGTCCCACACCAACATCTGAACCGATGCTCGGCGCCGGAGTGAATACCACCGTTACCGGTTTGCTCGAATGGTTCAATGCACCACAGACCGATCCTGCTCTCCTCGATACCCTCCAAGTCCTCCTCAACTACACGACGGTCGAGGATGGTCCTGTGAATCTAATCGCTGATGTCGGTTCAGGTGGCTATTACGAATTCAATGTTCCAATTTCTGAGAGCGAACCGCTCGGATTTATCAATGCGAGTCTCGCATTCCTTGGATGGCATCAAGAGGACAAAAACAATCTCACAAATCCTGAGTATCATCTACGTCCAACAACAACTTCCTTCAATTTCAACATCACACCATCTCCTAATCTCACCGTTACTCTCGAGGGTATTGATTCCAATATCAGCATCCTCGACATCAACGAACTCGTCTTCATCAATGGAACTGCAGTCAGTCGGGGACCTATTCCTGAGTCACTCAATGGCACACTAACCTTCCAAGTTCGCAGGACAGGGACCAATGGACCCTACACTACTCTAACGACTTGGTCTCTGAATGAGAGTAATTGGACTTCGATACCAGGTCAATTCGCGTTGTCATGGGAATTCAACGAATCTTCAGTTCCAATACCATCCGGAGAGATTGAAGTAAAATTCACCTATGCCGCAGATGGTCTATTCGCCGCCGATGAGGAGAATTTCCCTGCGACTTATGGAATCCGATCTTACGTCCAATTCGATTACATCCTGAATCCAACCACTCGTGGAAATCAAGCCGCAATCGATGTGCAATTATCCGATCACACTGGCTCTTCTGTAGCTGATTTCCCTGGTTCGTATGCGGTTGATTTCAATGGCACGCAGGTGTGGAACGCGACGGATCCTTCCTCGGGCAGATACACAGTGGTTTGGATGCCACAATGGAATATGTTTGCCGGAGATTACACCTGGGAGATGAATTTCACAGGCTCGACTTGGCTCCGACCCGCAACAGTGCAAGATCAGATTCGTATTCAAGGACGGGCAAATGTCACTGTCACCCTCGGCTCAGATTGGACACCGAGAGGAACTACAAACTGGGTCTCTGGTGTTGCTCAAGATGTTGTCCATCTAACTCCTATAACCGGTAATAACTCATCTATTGTGATTCAACTTGAGCAACCATCAGATTTGCCACCCGGCCCCGATGGAAACCCTGCTCCTCCAATTATCATCCGATTGGCTGATGGATGGATCAATCAGACTACGGGTGAATACAATTACACATTCACCGTACCCGCAGATCTTCCGTCGTCCATTTACATGTTGCGATTCGTTCTCAACTTCGCGACCGGAGCAACATCTCCAGGTCCATACTTTACTGTGACTGACTCTGTTCGCGTCCCACTTGGAGTACAGAGCGAGTTCGTAGTTGAGGCAGAACCCTCCTCGATTATCGTCGTCGCCGGAACAACACTGATTCTCAACGCCACCGTGACCGACAAGGCGGACGGATCCTTAGTTCCGGATGCCAATGTCGACCTTTGGTTCGACTGGGGTGGCGCGAATCAGACAGTAATCGACAGCACGGTGACCGATGTCGATGGAGTTGCCAGATTTAATCCGACTCTGCTCGCTAATACCGCCCCTGGATTCTACGATTTGAGGGTTCATGCCCCCGATGACCTGACTGACAATCTGACCGTCGAAAATGCAGGTCGTTGGATCGGAAATGAGACCTTCGTCAATCTCACCGTTCAAGTCGACAGCTCGGTTGCAATCGATTCGATTCCGGCAGAGGTTACGGCTGGACAAGCATTCACAATCTCCGGGCACGTTCTCGATGGATTCGACAATAATCGATCAGTCGAGGGGCCTATGGCAATCGAGGTATTCTTCCTCAACGATACCAGCGAGACGCTTGTTGCAAGTCACACGACGTCCAATAACGGTTCATTCACCGTCTCCGTACCAACCGACCCACGTGGTGATGGAATTTCCAGCGGCACTAAGACGGTGGTTGTCAGTGTGCTCAACGGTACTACTCCGTTCTACCTGACGGGCACCGGTGACGCCTCGATTCTCGTGCGTGGTGTGACGCGCTTCATGGATAGAACGCCGATTATCCAAACCATCGTCGATAGGGGTTCTTCTGTGAACTTCGCGGCACGTCTCACCGAGTATTCGGATAACGACCAACGATTGGGTGGAATGACCGTCGCAGCTAAATTCCATGACACGTGGATAGGGGAGGTCGTTACTGGTGGAGATGGAATGTCAAATTTCTCCTTTGACGTGCCTCATGACCATCCATTGGGTCAAATCGGAATTACCCTGATGTTCAACGGTTCGTCGACATTGCATTCGACGACCACCGTGATGAATCAGATCATCGTGCGTTCACCGACCGTCCTCAACGTCTCTGAGGTGATTGATAATCCGGTGGCGGGGGAGTCGTTCAATGTGAGCGGAACTCTGCAGTCGAGCAACGGCACAGGCATCATGGACAGATCAGGTTCCTCAATCGTAGCCTTCCTGACTTTCGAGATAGATGGCTCCGACTCTGGCTTCCAAGTCGTTGGCGGAGCAGTAAATCCAAATGGAACTTGGGACGCAATTGTGACTCTTGGTCTCTCATTCCCACGAGGAACTCACAACCTGACTGCGAGTTATACTCCATCGGTCAACTACTACGGTTCCAGTAGTGGAACAGGCTTGTTCGACAGCCGTGGTTATTCGCTTATTACAATCGTTGATCCCGCCGATCTAGACCCCGACCGTCGAGTCATTCGCGGTGACGACGTTAGCGTCAACATCTCGCTAATCGATAACGCTGGCCAACTCGTCGGTAACGTGGATATCGATATTCTCGTTGATGGCATCCACCTGCAAACGATACCGACCGATGTTGATGGCCGTGCGACACTAACGATACCTGTCGATTCACTCAGAATTCAAGGACCGATGCTGATTACGGCTGAATTCGCAGGTATCAACGGTACGACCGGACTCCAAGGAGATTTGACTTGGACTCGCGTCATAGTTCTGGCACCAACCGTGCTGGAGTTCACAGAGATGTCCGGTTCGATGATTGCTGGAGAGAGCATCACATTCACCGGAACTCTGCTCGATGAGCACGGTCAAACTCTCACCGACAGCGGCCTAGTTGCTGGAGGCATCATCCACATCTGGATAGACGGTGTCGATGTTGGTTCGACATACACAACACGTTCGAACGCATCAGATGGGATGTGGTCGGTCACCTACAATCTCCCACTGGATTCTAACTACGGCGCTCACACCGTGACCGCGAAATTCCTTGGAGGCTTCACTTGGGTAGACCCGATGGGTCAAGGTGATTCGCTAAATCCTGAGTATTACCTCCCGTCAAG
The DNA here is from genome assembly GCA_013329905.1 of Candidatus Thalassarchaeaceae archaeon. Lineage (GTDB taxonomy): Archaea > Thermoplasmatota > Poseidoniia > Poseidoniales > Thalassarchaeaceae > MGIIb-O1 > MGIIb-O1 sp8684u. Next base: position 52,114 of record DUJH01000016.1, read on the forward strand.
CACAACTCAGGTATTCAACGTCACTCAGACTTCGCAGGTAGTCCTGACCACGCCACCAGGGGAGGTGGATCGGAATGAACTACTTTTGATAGAGGGAATGCTTACCGATGGAGCTGGACGAACTTTGGGCGATAGGTATCTTGAGGTGACGATGAACAACCAATTCCTCACTGGATTACAGGTTACAGAGAATGGCACTTTCAGCATCTACGTCCCTATACCTCCTGATATGGAACTCGGGCCTCGTCTGGTCAAGATCACATACGCTGGAGAAGAGTTCATCCTCGCATCGAATTCGACGACCGTATTCACCATCTTTGGTCCGGCAATAGTCGCCTTGGAGCCTCCAGTAGCCCATGCAGTCGGCGATGAATTGAGGCTGCGAGGAACTGTTCGAGACAACCTTCCTCAAGGTTGGCTCGCGAACCATTCAATCGAGATATTCATCGATGGAACTTTGATCGGAATAACAACCACCGATGAGAACGGTGATTGGGCTTACAATTGGGTAATCTCTGACTTCCTCGACGTTGGAATCCACACAATCACCGTCTCTGCACCTGCACAAGGTTACCACCGTCCGGGAAGCGTCGACGGGAATCTGACCATTGCTTACCATACGGGAATGAATCTTCAGGTTGACGATGTCTCTGTGACGCGCGGTGAGAAATGGAATTTCAGCGGGCGACTATTCGATTCTGATACGTCCGGAGCCCCCGGTTTGGTAGGGCGAGAGATTGTGATCACACTCGATGGGGAAGAGATTCACAGGATGACTACCGGTCCCGATGGTAATTTCATGTTCGACCACTCGATTGGATATCTAATCGCTCGCGGTGGTCATGACATTCGATTCACCTTCGAAGGACAGACGTTCTATCTTCCTGTAGAGTACAACATGACTGTATATGCGCGAGCGGATGTGGTCATCGAGGTGCTTTGGCAAACCGATATCATCATCCGCTCAAATGACGCCTATAATATCGAAGTTGTCGGGCGAATTGTCGAGGTCGGAGGCGAAGGCAATGTTATCGAAGAGATGGATATTGTTCTGGTCTGGAATGGTGCTGCTGAGAGTTCGACTGTGATGTGGGATGATTCGACTGGGCATTTCGACCTACGCTCACCTGCTCGGTCAACAATGCCGCCAGGAGAGCTATTACTGTCTCTTGCTGCGCTCGCCGATGCCGATCGATATCTTAACGCGGCTGAAATCGAACACATTGTGAATATCCGGGTTCCGGTGACATTCACCTTCAACCCTGATGCTCAACACATCAAGGAAGAACAGCGCAGAATCAACGGAACCGTTGCCGTGACAGCCACCGACACAGGTCTTCCAGTGGAGGGAATCTCAATCGTGGCCCGACTGGTCAACAGCAGTATGATCCACTTCCAGAACGTGAAGCTTACAGATGCGAATGGAATCATGGATTACGAATTCGTAATTAATGATCAACCATCATTCTACGAGACTTCTCGATGGGGTGAACTCTCACTCATATTCCAGACGGATTCACAATTGATCAGTCCGGCCGACCGATTTTGGTTAGCCAACGAACATAGTGGAATCCAGATGACTTACGAAGACCCGGCTCCACTGTTAACTCCATGGCAAATCATCGCCTTGATTGGTGCTGCGCTCATACTCGGTACCGTGGCCGGACTGGCTCTCTCATTGAGGAAGCGCCGGCAAGTTGCATTGGATGAGTTGGCAGGAATCTTCAGTTATACTGCGGAGCTCCTCGCAGCAGGCGATGAAATCCGCGAAGCCATCTTCAATTGCTATGAGAACCTCTGTAACATTCTGATGCGACACGGATTCCTGCGAAGGGATTTCGAGACAGTCAGGGAGTTCGAGATGGCTATTCGCAAGGCCTTACCGATTAGTGAGCAGGCTCTAGTCGCTCTCGATAGAATATTCGAGGAAGCAAGATACTCTTCTCACCGGCTAGGCGATGGCCACCGACAAAACGCCCAGCATGCTCTGTCCATGGTTCTGCAAGAGATCGATGATTTGCAGGAAGTCCCAGAGAGGGATTCCTACGATTTAGCTGAAGCCGCCGCGTGATGTTACGCGACCTGCCAAGCCAGAACGAGTTCAATCGAATTTTAAACGAAGGATTTCTCCATCCAACACTGCCGTATCGACGGCCAATGCGGGTGGCAGTGATAGGGTGTGAACCAAGCCACCAAATCGTTCTGGGGCGATAACGCGAACCAATCTTCGCCCATCGCCGATGCTCGTGCTCACCATCAAATCGGTAAGAGTCTCGGTCTCGAGAGTGATATCGAATCCGGCTCGGGCAGATGCGTCATCGAGTTCGTCAAACGAAATATTCGGAGTTTCAAACGAACGAGCCGCCGTCATCGAACTTTCGACGCTCCCAGATGCCATTTCTACGACATTTCCGTGATTCCGTCTTACTGAATCGAGGTGTGGTAAGTCGGCGAGGAAGAGTTGATGCATCGATTCAGCACTCACATCTAATCCATGTTCAGCACCCTCTGATGAGGACATCCTCAAGTTCTCGATTCCCTCGATATCGACTCTTTCCCACATCGCTCTCGTACCCTCCAACAAACCATCTCGGATGAATCCATTGACTACTAATCACTCAATCGCAGGGTCTGGGAAGCGCTCGAAGAAGCGTTTGGCCACACGAGCGGTTCGGTCTGAATCTTGCGATTTCATTACTTGTAGGCTTGAAGGGAGGCAGAAGCGATACGGCCTCTCTCTCATCCTCTTCTCGAGAATTACTACTAGGGCTCTATCCTCGGCCTTTCGGATTGGCCGACCAATCGCTTGTAGAACGCGGTTCACCGCTGGTTGATGGCTTGAATAGCGGCGAGCAGCATGAGAGCCGAATCTGTCCTCGCAATAATCGGTCAAGGCCTTCTGACGTGCACTAGGTGGTGGGACTGGCAGACCGATGCAGATTACGGCGTCGAGGATATTCTCTGAATAATCGACGCCTTCTGCAAGTTTCCCCGAGAGAACTCCACAAAGTAGAACGCGATCATTCGTACGGCGCTTCCGATAGAGATTTTCAACGAAATCCCCAACTTGCCGCTTTGACATTCGAGCAGTCTCCTTCTCGACACGTACACCCCAAGGAACCCATCGATAATCATCGAGAACGATGTCAAGCATGGCATAACTCTGTGCGAAGAGAGCGACGTGACCTGGAGTGTTTCTGATCACTTCGATGATATGATCGCGAATATTGTTTGTATTCTCCTCGCCGCGTTCGGTGTAGCGCGAGGTTGTATTCTGGGCGATGAGTACTGGTCGGCGCTCAGAGAGGAATGGTGAATCGTATTCCTTGGCTAATACTCCACGTTCCTTAGGAAGCCTCAGGAGTTCTCGATACATCTCTGGGGGTGTGAGAGTTCCCGACATCAGAATGGCGCCACGGGAGGCTTTGAACAGAGCTTCTGCGACCACTCCAGGGTCGAGTAGAAAGGATCGTACCCGAGGCTCGTCGAGTAACTTGTCGAAGACGAGAACGAGAGCCGGCGATTCCTCGTACTGCCCACAGGTCGAGATGAAAGCACCGAGTCGCTCGCAACTAGTCTCCTTCTCATCTTCATCATCCTCATCAAGATCGACGCGAACCGCATACAGTTGAGTGACTAATCGCTTGAGAGTAGCGTGTTTTGCATTAGGTGTTTCATCGAGAGATTCGTTGAGGATTTCTTCCATTTCCTGTAATACCTCCCTTGTCTCGATTCTCATGTCATCATCCTTAGAGCGGGCTAATTGCTTCTCACGAGCAGAGAACCAGCGAGGCATCTCAGATTGTAGACGCTTGAGAGATCTCTCGGCCCATTCCATCTCATCCAAATCGATTTCTTCATTCCTAGCTGCTGCCCTCTCTATCTCTTTCTCGAGGTGCTCTTGAACCTCGAATCGAGCGTCGCGGAATGTCTTCGAGATGATGCGACGCTCCATCCCATTTCGAATCCTATCAGGGAGGTTGTGGGCTTCATCGATGATTAGAATAACATTCTCCAATTCTATTCCCATAGCGGGAAGTGATGCTTCTCTGACACTGTCGATGAAGACGTGATTGTAATCACAGATTAGAATGTCACAATTCTTGGCTGCCTCGCGTGCCGCTGCCCATGGACAGAGCTGAATTTTTCGACTGGCACGAATCATGTCGTCAACATGCATCGGTACTCGCCACATCTGTGAGCGGATATTACCGCGTAATTCCTCTCTCATCGAGGAGTCGATTTCATCTTCGCAATCACATCGGCCACTGATCCGGTCGACATTTTCACACATCCCCTCCCGACCAATCAAATCGACAACTCGCAATAGCGGCTCGTTCTGCTCCATCCGCTGATTGATTTGTTTTGCCGTATCGACAACGATGCGATGCTGAGATTGCCTCCCTGTAAGGAAGAGGATTCGGATGTTGTCGGCAGAGGAACGCTGGACCGAGATTGCACTGGCGAGAGCCGCAGCCGTCTTTCCAATACCAGTTGGTGCTGAGGCCATCAGAAATCCTTCAGATAGAAGTGCCTCAAAGCCATCTTCGACCATCTCAGCTTGAGAGTCTCGCACCTCGCCGTGGGCGAAGTATCTCAGCAAGGAATCGGCTGCCTCGGCAGTCATGGAATCTGTCCTGCGGATAGACCGCCCAAGAAGATTGGCTCAGTCACAGCCCTGATGTCGGTGTTACTATCAGAGATTATTTGCGCGCGTGCATCATCTGAGAATGATTGCTTCCGAATCTCTGCTGTCGAGTACCACTTTCAGCGGGGAGTCGAGTCCGATGTGACGCAATGGCCCGATTTCTTCCTCGCTGTCAACGTTGTCTAACCAATCGAAATCCAACATATCATCGGCTGTAATAGTCAGATATCCAATGTTGAAAGTGACTATGTTTTGGAAGAAGTGGGTGCCTTGACTGGGTTCGACGTGGATATCTGACATTGGCACTTCAATGATGGCTTTCGCTCCCCTAATTTGTTCCCACGAAACCGGCACTCCCAAAGATGGGTCAGAAGAACCCCAACGCCCAGGTCCTATCAGCAGATATGGGCGTCCTGCTGCTCGCAGTTTTGCGTCGATTGCCTCGATATGGTCTGTGAGATTGCTTGTTCTCATTCGGTCGAGTCGATTAGGATGAATATAGACAACATCTCTGATATCATCGATTACTCCGTTGCCGAGCGCGTGGCTCGACATACAGATCGCTCGGGTACGGTCGACCTCGCTCATGTCGATATCGATGTCGACCGTTTCCTCAAGGATTGGACGGACTTGGAGAAGAGCAAAAATTTGTGTGTCCGTCTTCTCATCGAGGATTAAGGCGAATTCGATCTCTATTGGTGAATTCAGATATGCTTCGCACCGTGTCAAAACGTGATTTAAAATCCCTGCTAGCGGCACTCGCTTGTGTTTGAGAATTGGTGCGAAGGTCACGACTCTTGGGCCTCCATCCGCCTTCACCGAGTCGACAATCCTGTCATCGGCCACGATGTAGGTCGAGCCGACCAAGTCGAGTCTCCCATCACTCTCAGCATCCTTCAAACTCAAATTGACGAGGTTTGCTGCCTCATCGGGTGATACCGGCTTCTCAGATGCTCCCATCGGTATAGCCCAGAAACTCGTCTGAGAAGTCTCCAGCATCGATTCAGTACTATGGAATTGGTGAATCCTTTTCGGTTGCCCCGGGCTAAATCTCAGGCACTTTTCACCTGATGCGACTTGGCGACCGAGGCCGATGCAAACCGCAGCAATTCCACCCTCTGCCTTCAGCGGGGAGACTGGGTAATGATTGCGCGAACGGGCAGCCCCAGAAATATGTGGATAGAATCGCCCATTGACCTCGCGGCCGACCAATTCTTGGATGACCACGGCCATACGCTCATCCTCGATATGCGATGGGGTGGAGGAAACGTACGCCTTCGCTCCCTTGTGGTATGTTGAGGCATAAACCAGTTTGATTGCTTCCTCCAAGCGAGTCAATCGCACAGAGAGGTCATGGTGATCATTCGCCAGCATGTGAGTGGAGTAGACTCCCGCGAATGGCTGGTGGCTCGCATCCTCGAGCAGGCTCGATGAGCGAATCGCCAGCGGCCTCCTCAAGCGCGAAACAATCGTAGTCAAATCTTCGCGAATTTTCTCATCCAGCTCGCCAGCGAGGAATGCAGCATCGACCTCAGAATCTTCAAACGCCTCATGTGCGAAGCGTGAAAGATTGTTCTGCTCAATGAATTCCCCGAAGACATCTGTAGAAAGCACAACCGAATTAGGAATGATGAATGTGACCTCGGGGAATTCACCTTCCAACCCGAGGTCAGGCATCCGTGTGAAGAAGAAGGCGAGACCACGACCTTTGCCGCCAAGACTACCCCTGCCAATTCGTTGAAACCCTGTTTCCAAATTCTCAGCATTGTGGTCTCGAATCGTCCTACTTCGAATCTGCAGAACATGCGATTGAATCGAGTCGAGGATGAACTCACGAATCTCTTCTGTGGTATCGAAGTCAGAGCGCTTGAGTGGGCGAATCCGAGCAGCGAGAGTAAACTCGGTTCGAGTACGAAGCCAATGTGAGAAATGATTCCGCTGGGCATGGTGAACTACGGATTCAATCGGGGCCTCCTTAAGCAGCCTTGTCAGTTCCATCAGAGTCGAAGCTCGGCCGATTTCCTTTCCGTCTGGTAATTTGAATACGAAATCTCCAAAACTCATCTCTTCAAGCATAAATTCAGCAATCCGACCGTACAATTGAGAATCCTCTTTGTGAACGAATCTAACATTGAGAGCCTCAGCATCTTCCTTCAGTTCAATATTTTTCGATTGAAATAGAATCGGCAGATTCGAATGCCTCGCTCGAGCATATTTGACTAATTTCAAGCCAGCATCGTCTCTTCCGTCGACCGTGTCGGGGAAATTTCCGTCGGTAAAAATCCCGATGATATTACGGTGATATTTGTCGAAGAGTTCCTGCGCGGTTTGGTAATCGCTTGCCAAGAGAATTTTCGCACGAGCGCGCAGTCTCAGAACCCTCTCATGCAGATTGCCTCCTTCACCCATCAAGCGCATCGTCTGTTTAACGAGTTGAGTGTAGAGTAATGGCAGATAGGCGGAGTAGAATCGTCGACTGTCCTCGACGAGTAGAATCACTTGCACGTCGGCATTTTTGACATCATTAGCGACATTTCTTTCATCTTCGATAAGTTTGCAAATCGAGAGCAGAATGCGACTATCACCGGTCCAAACAAAAATTCGGTCTATACCGTCACCAGCGTGCAAGGTTGCCAATTCTCGCGTATTGTGGCTCAGCATAACTACAGGCAGGTCGGCATTAATGCGTTTTGCCTCACGACCAAATGCATATGCATCCATGACACCGACCCTCGCCATCGTAATGACGAGGTCGAAGTTTCTAGTTCGTAGGAGTTCGAGGGCATCGCGGGCTTGAGGGCTGTGAATCATTCGCGGTGCCTGTGAGAGGTTGAGGTCCGAGTACTCTTGCCGCATAATTTCGGCGAGATAGCCTGATTCTTCGAGCACGTAATGATCGAACGGGCTGGCGACAAGGAGCACATCTCGGACGCGAAATGGAGTCAACCTCTCGAATCTCGCGAGGTCCGAGATGCCCACGCCCATGACTGATGATTAGGCTCATCCCCATCAAGGTTCAGCCTACCCACTCAGGCGGATATAGCCGTATCAGAGTGTCTGAGAAGGGTGTCCCGCCCGAAAAGGACGGGACGGTGTGTGTTTTGATTTTCAGTTATCTCGCTTTTCGAGATCGTGGTGGCGACTGCGTGGTGAGAGGTCCGCACGTTCTGGACGTGGAGCCTCTGCCGCGCTGTATCCAATCGCGTTGGAAAGGCGCGCACGGCGTTGCAGTGCGCTGAATCCTATGGTTAGGACTGCCTTGGAGTGGTGTGGTGCGGAGGGGCGACTGTGTCGCCCCCCCGCGGAGTTCGAGTGCATCCCATTCTCACCCATGTCTCTCACCTTATTGTCCGGTCGATTCGTCGAAGCGAGCACGAAGCTCGTCGAGCCTCTTGCGCAGCGCCGCATCGACCGTCGCGTCATCAGCCGATGCGCGCGCGATGTGCTCGCGCGCCGCGTATCTCAGAACGACATCAGGCATCTCGCCATGGATTCGACAGAAGTCTTCCAGGCGAGCGCTGAGGTCCGGTCCGAGGTCGACCTCGACGCGGGTGCCGGAGGGAATGGCTGGTGTGGCAAGGTAACGCCTGATGGCTTCACGGATCACATCAGACCGGTTTCGCATACCATCGAACCCAACCCTGCGCTCAAGTTCGAGCAAGTAGTCTTCTGGAATCCTAAGCGATACCATCGGGCTTTGACCTGTCACTCCGCCTTCCTCCTGAGCCTGCAAGTAGGCTGGGGGGTCTTAAATGTAATGCAATTGAAATACAAATGAAATACACAGGACTAGGAAACTTGCCCAGAATTCATTGATTTCCAGATTCACCATTTTCTCGCCGGGTAGTTCAGTTGAAGGCGGATGGGCCTCTCGCAGCCGCGCAGGGTTGGTCATGAAGGTCATCAATGACGCGATACACGGGCAATTTTCGCTCGATGGTGTTCGTGCAGAGTTACTGAAAACACCCGAGATTAACAAATTGAGTCACATCAAGCAATTGGGTTTGGCCCACCTCGTGTTTCCCGGAGCCCACCACACTCGCTTCGAACACTCGCTTGGGGTTTCGCATGTCGGTGGAATGATGTCCGACTCGATTGGATTGGATGAGTCTGAGAAGACTCTCGTTCAAGTTGCAGGGATGCTCCATGACGTCGGACATGGTCCATACTCTCACACCCTTGAACATATTCTGCACGAGCGAGGTGGGCTTGATCACATGTCAATCACTGAGGGTATCATCGTTGGAGAGTACGATGTATTACGAGAGGGTGAAGAAGCGAGTGTCACCGAGCGACAGCGAATCCCCGACATCCTCGAGCGGCATGGCATCGAACCGGATGATGTCGCCGCTCTAATCCGCGGTCCTGATGCGCGCGGAACAGAGCGAACTCTACTCTCATGGACCGATGGTAAGGAGGATCTCGTCTCAGAGGACCGGACTCTCGGTAATTTGGTCCATGGGCCGGTCGATTGTGACCAACTCGATTACCTACTCCGTGATTCCCACTTCACCGGCGTGAAGCATGGAATCGTCGACCATCGCCGCCTCATCTCTTGCCTACGCCGTCACGGCGGCGATGTAGCAGTAGAGGAAGGCGGTCTCGCCGCCCTCGAAGGTATGCTGATGGCGCGCGGTTTGATGTACAGCGCAGTCTACTTCCACCGAGTCACGCGCGTCACCGAAGTAATGCTCAGTCGCGCTGTCGAGCGCAGTGCTGACGAATTACCTGACCCGACCGATATGCAGCGTCGAGTCGACGCTGAAATCTGGCAGGCACTTTACGAAGCCGGAGACTACGCTCGAGACATGATGCGCCGGCTGAAATATCGCCAGATGTTCAAAGTCGCTGCTAGCCGGCGCCAGGACGAGCTTTCCACAACACAAATCCAACAGCTCGTTGAAATCGCCCAAAACTCAGAGAATCGTCGAGAGGTTGAGGATGACCTTGCCCACCGAGCAGGACTCCCCCCGGGGTACGTCGCTGTTGATGTGCCGAGCGTCAAACTTCTCCTCTCGGAACCGAGGATGGATGCGGTCGACATCCGAATCATAGGCGACGACAACAGAACCCGTTGGTTCCGCGACCACACACCAATAGCAGAGGCCTTGCGCAAAAGACAAGTTAGCCAAGCAGCAGTGTATGTCATGACCCTCCCTGGGCACGAGAAGAATGTGGCTCGACTTGCAGAGCGTCATCTCTTCGAATGATTTCAGTAGTCATCATGGCTAAATTTCATCCCCTATGGGGATGTGTCCTAGATGTATGAGAAGGGATATCTTTCAAAAGGGGGTCTCCGTTCGCTGGAGCGCCCGGTGCTCATACTGAGAATCGGTTCAACACGTCGGTGAACCATATGGACAAGACGATGAGAGAAGTGTACAACAGCGTAATTGCAAGAGATCCAAACCAGCCTGAGTTCCATCAGGCAGTGGAAGAAGTCCTCGACAGCCTCGGCCCAGTTATCAAGGCCCACCCGGAATATCTCCCGGTAGTCCGTTCGATGGTCGAGGCTGAACGAATCATTCAATTCCGTGTTCCATGGTATGATGACGAGGGCGAACTTCACGTAAATCGAGGATTCCGCATTCAGATGAATAGTGCAATTGGCCCGTACAAGGGTGGTCTTCGCTTCCACCCCTCAGTCAACCAATCAATCCTCAAGTTCCTCGCCTTTGAGCAGGTCTTCAAGAACAGTCTGACACAATTGCCGATGGGCGGTGGAAAGGGAGGCTCGGACTTCGACCCTAAGGGTAAGTCAGACGGAGAAGTCATGCGCTTCTGCCAGTCATTCATGCTGGAACTATGGCGCCACATAGGCGCGAACTGTGACGTTCCGGCCGGCGACATCGGTGTCGGTGGCCGCGAAATTGGTTACATGTTCGGCATGTACAAGAAATTGCAGAACGAATTCACGGGTGTCTTCACTGGAAAGGGTCGCTCATACGGCGGCTCGCTCATTCGCCCAGAAGCTACTGGCTACGGCTTGGTCTACTTCGCTCGTGAGATGCTTGGAGCCAAGGGTAAGTCAATCGAGGGAGCGACAGTCTCTATCAGTGGCAGCGGCAACGTCGCGCAGTTCGCCTGTGAGAAAGTCCTCGACCTAGGCGGTATCCCAGTTACGATGTCTGATTCATCGGGCTGGATCAACGACCCCGCCGGCATCGACCGCGAGAAGCTTGCTTGGATTATGGATCTCAAGAATAACCGTCGCGGTCGCATCTCCGAGTATGCAGCCCACTTCGACGGTGTCACCTTCACCAAATCGGAGCCGGAGCCGGCGCTCAACGGACTTTGGAACGTCAATGTCGACGTCGCTCTGCCTTGTGCTACTCAGAATGAGATTAATGGCGAAGAAGCTCAGATGCTCGTCGACAATGAGGTCATCGCTGTGGCAGAGGGTGCTAACATGCCTTGTACTCCCGATGCTGTCGAAGTCTTCCAAACCAACGGCGTGCTATTCGCTCCAGGAAAGGCGAGCAATGCCGGTGGCGTTGCGACCTCCGGCCTCGAAATGAGCCAAAACTCTCTGCGTCTCTCATGGTCGCGCGAGGAGGTCGACTCACGCCTTGATGCAATCATGGTCAATATCCACAAGGAAGCCTACGAGACAGCTGAGAAGTATGGTATGTCTGGCAATTACGTCGCTGGAGCCAACATCGCTGGATTCCTCAAGATCGCAGAGGCGATGACCGCTCAGGGCCTCATCTGAGTCGCAATTCTAACCGTCTGAAACATACAGACATTGATTTGAATCACGGTGATTCCCAATCAGTGCTCTTCGTTAATAGAGGAAAGGAATTTTTTCAGTCGATCGGATTTCGGTTCATTGACAATTGAGGAGGGACCTTCCTCTGCTACCTGTCCATGATCCATGTAGACGATTCGATCTGCTACATCTCTCGCGAAATGGATTTCATGAGTGACGATAACCATCGTCATTCCTTCATCGGCAAGCCCACGAATGGTTTGCAGTACCGATCCAATAAGCTCGGGGTCGAGCGCGCTGGTCGGCTCATCGAAGAGAATCACCTCAGGCTTCATCGCTAGCGCGCGAGCGATAGCGACTCGCTGCTTTTGCCCACCTGAGAGATTTCCAGGATAAGCATCGACGCGATCAAGCATATCGACTCGTCCAAGTACTTCGAGAGCCACTTCATTTGCCTCCTCTTTACTCATCTTACGAACGTGCCTTAGCCCGAGAGTCACATTATCGAGGACCTTCAGGTGAGAAAATAACTCGAAGGATTGGAAAACCATGCCGATTCTGCTGCGAACCTCGTTAACATCAGCACTGGGAGTGTTAATCTGTTCATCGCGTAGTAGAATCGCACCGTCGGTCGGCTCAATCAAACGATTGATGCAACGCAGTACAGTCGACTTACCCGAGCCAGACGAACCGATGATCGCGACCGACTCACCCTCATGTACATCGAAGGAGACTCCTCGAACGGCGTGAACTCCGCCTGCGTAGATTTTGTGCAGGTCGCGAATTGAGAGAACGACTTGTGACATTCACGAACCTCCTGAAATTCCCAAACCTGGTATTCGCGACCAGTCCTCAAGGCGCCTCAACAGCATCGCTAGAGTCCAAGTCACGACAAAGTAGGATATCATCACCAAGCCCCATGCTGAGAAGATCTGGAAGGTGGTCGCTACCATCAGCTTACCTTGTCGGGAGAGTTCAGAATATCCGATGACCATCGCTAGAGACGAATTCAACACTAGATTGACCATTTCATTCCCAATAGGTGGAATACAGATTCTAATCGCCTGTGGCATAATTATCAACTTCATTGTTCCAATATATGTCAATCCAATACTCCGCCCTGCTTCCATCTGACCACTTGGAATAGCCGCAATTGCCCCTCGGATTGTCTCACACTGGTATGCGCCAGAGTTGAGTCCGAGCGTGAAAATTGCACTCAGGAAAGTCCGATCTCCATAGAAGAAGTAGTCGAGGCCGTCCAAACCAGCATCTCCGAATGCCCCCTCGAAGATTTGCTGCAATCTCATCCCCAAACTTAAGCCGAAGTGGATGAAGAAGAATTGGACAATCAAAGGAGTATTCCTAAAGAAATCGGTGTAGACCGTCGCGAGGGTGTTTAGTGGGCGTACCTTGAATAGAGGCCCAGAGAGTTTCAAATCCGCAAGACTGAATTGAATTCCCAAGGCCAACAAACCGATTCCGAGTGCAAACATTGCGAAACCTTCTGGGTCACCGACCGGTGTGAAGATGTACTCCAATCCCTCAAGGCCGAGGGCTCCGAATCTACTACCTCCCGTGTAAATGAGCACCACCGAAGTAACAGAGAGGACCCCTCCTATGCCTTTGACAATGGATAACTGAACGCCTTCGAAGAGATTCTTGAAAGAGGTTGGAGCGGTCTTCATCATCGCTAGAATAACTCCTATTAAGAAGCCGAACAGAATTCCGAAGAGGACTACCTTCACAGTGGCGATGAACCCACCTAGTAGCATCTCATCGGCGTATTCAACGAATTCACCGAAGTCATTGTAATCTGGAATCTCGAATCCAACGCGGTCGTTCTCACCCGCGGATTCGGTGTAGAGGATGACGCCTCCATCTCCAACGACGATTCCGGCCAAGTAATCGAACATGGCGTGATCATTGAATGAAGTACTCACGCCTTCCGGCAGAATGTTATCCTCAACATTGAGTCCTTGATCAAGACTCAAACCGAGGAATCCATCTTCTCCTGCGAAGAGAATCTTGGATGATGAGACCACGTTTAGAGAGCTAAGTGATACTCCCAGAGATGTATTGTATCCCACCGATTCGATTTCCCTTAAATTCCACTCGTAGCCACCGACAGAGGTGGAATAGAGAATTTGTCCAGAATCGCTGATAGCGAACATTCGGTATGGATTGAAGTATTCAATGGAGACTAGGGCAGAACCCTCTGCTCCGGATGGAGTTTCACGGTAATCCCATGACAAACCTCCATCGGTTGTTGCGAGAATCATGCCCTCGTCTCCGACGGCAAATCCATTCAAATCATCACGGAAAGAAACATCATTCAGATCTTTGTCAAAGACGCTGGTGCGCTCGGTCCAGGTCCCAGTTGAATACTCGAGAATGACGCCTGAATCTCCAACTAGCACCAGCGATTCGCTCCCAGTCACAGCCAGACTTCTCATGTCCGTACGACTAGAATCAAGAGTCTGCCAATCGGCATTCAGACCCTCCATAAGATAGACCAAACCATCCGAGGCAAGAACTGCCATCGAATCCTCGGATGAATCGGCGGCGATTAGGTCGGAATCTCCCAGAGCCGCCTGAATCTCCCATGACAATCCTCCATCCTCACTCAATAGAGCCGTTCCGGAATCTCCGAAGACCCAAACAGATTCACCATGAGTCACTGCCGCATTCAGATCCGCATCAGTTCCTGAATCGACGACTTGCCATCCCGTCTCGATACTCTGACCGACAGCGGGAGCAATCGAGACGACAAGAAAAATGGTGACGAGAAGAGCAACCCTCGACTTTTCATCGAGAGCCGACCAGGAGAATATCCTCTCTATGCCGGGACGTGTAGTCGTCACAAGTCAGACGGGTCGAAGTCGGGATATAGACTCGACCCGCGTTGCATCGTACCTTTCACACACGAGAGAAATTCTGCTCATGCGGGGCGTTAAAGACAGTCAAATTCCCAAATCTCACTTCTGAAAATGAATTTGAGCATCAGCAATGTTCATCGGCGGCTGGCGCGGCAGGGGCGATATGGGCGAGATGATTTACCATGGCAAAGTGAAACAGGTATGGAGTACGGATGATCCCGATGTCATCGAATTTCGCTATACTGACCAAATATCAGTCTTCGACCAAATTATCCCAAGTTTAATTCCACGAAAGGGTGAATCCCTCAACCGCACTTCCTGTCATTGGTTCCAATTGGTTGAGGAAGCGGGAATCTGCGATACGCATGTAATCGAGATGAGCGCTCCGGACCGCGTGTTGGCACGACGCTTCGACGTGGTCCGAGAACCGGGTGCAATCGCAAAGGACAGAGAAAATGTGTTTGTTCCTCTTGAGGTCATTTGCAGGCATTATCTGGCTGGTAGTGGCTGGCGTAGGTATGCTCGTGGGGATGCGCCAGCAGAGGAGTTCGGCTTTGAGCCGGGCACAGAATTGAAGCAGGGTGTGAAGCTACCAAAGCCGTACCTTGAAGTTTCTACGAAGTTCGAGAAGTTCGACCGTTTGCTCGAACGCGAAGAGGCGTTGGAAATTTCGAATTTGACTGGGGAAGAATTCGATGCGATTCTCGACATTGCTGTCAAGGTCGATGAAATCATCGAGATCGAGGCTGGCGCACGTGGTCTGATTCACGTTGATGGGAAGAAGGAATTCGCTCTTGGCGCTGGCCGTGTACCGGTGCTTGTCGATTCATTCGGTACGCTGGATGAAGATCGTTGGTGGGATGCTGAGTCATACGCAAACGATGAGATTGTGCAATTGTCGAAGGAATTCGTTCG
>DUJH01000016.1:67493-67874 GCA_013329905.1 Candidatus Thalassarchaeaceae archaeon
CAGAGGAACCTCCGATTCCTGCTTTGCCGCAGGAGATAATTGACCAGACTTCGGCTCTTTATGCGGATATGTACGAGCGGTTGACCGGTCAGACATTCTGAAATGTTGGTAGCCCTAGGGTCTGCCGTGGGTACTCACGAATACGTCGACGACCCTCGCAATGCCGATGTTTGGATTTCAATTGACGGTGAGTTGTTTCGGCGTCCAGATGCTAAGGTCTCAGTGATGGACGCCGGCTTCTTGCTCGGNNGATGGTGTTTGGGAGGCATTTCGTCTACACGAGAATGTCCTTGTTTTCATCGATGACCACCTCGACCGACTTTGGCATGGAGCGGAGGTAATCGGGTTAGAGATTCCAATTTCCCGCGATGCGATGCTCGC
>DUJH01000016.1:68048-69053 GCA_013329905.1 Candidatus Thalassarchaeaceae archaeon
CGGATTCGAGAGGTTGTGAGTGCTAACCAGATGCACGACCAAGTCCACATTCGCCTGATTGTTACTCGTGGACTCAAGCCAACTCCCTACCAAGCGCCGTGGGTTGTGGCGGGGCCTCCAACGATTGTCATCATCCCGGAATACAAGGAGGCGAATCCGCAACGCGCAATCGACGGGATCAGTTTGGTCACAGTCGACATCATTCGCAGTCCACAGAATGCGCAGGACCCACGAATCAACAGCCTGTCCAAGCACAATTGCATAGCAGGCTGCCTCGATGCTGGCCGAAAAGGTGGCGATGAAGGTTTGATGCTCGACCCGAATGGAAATGTAGCAACCTGCAATTCAACACATTTCTTCATCGTCAGAGACGGAGAAGTATGGACTTCGACGGGTGAATACTGCCTCGATGGCATCACCCGTCGCAAAATCCTTGATCTCTGCGAGGCCAACGGAATCCCGAGTTTCGAGAAGGATTTCACAACCGAAGAAGTTCGAACCGCCGACGAGGCTTTCGTCACAGGCACCTTTGCGGGTTTGACCCCGGTGGTTGAGTACGATGGCGAGCCGATGAGTGGCGGACGACGCGGACAGATGACTGAGCGTTTGCAGAGCCTCTACATCGAGATGATTCGAAGTGAGTGTGGCGGTTGAGTTGAGCGAAACTAAGCACATCGCAATGTGGTCGGGTCCGCGCAATATCTCAACTGCGATGATGTACTCATTCGATAGCCGCGCCGATACATATTGCTCAGATGAGCCGCTTTACGCCCACTATCTTGCAGCGACCGGAATACAGCACCCTGGTGCGAGTGAAGTAATAGAAAATGGCGAGGGCGATTGGCGAGCCGTCGTCCAGAATCTTGGCACAAAGCCAATCGACGGCTCGAAGATTTGGTATCAGAAACACATGTGTCACCACATCACCGAGGGAATGGAACTTGACTGGATCAACTCGATGACTACTTGCTTCCTAATCCGTGACCCGCGCGAGGTCCTCCTTTC
>DUJH01000007.1:0-6346 GCA_013329905.1 Candidatus Thalassarchaeaceae archaeon
GTCAACAACGAGGGCTGCCGAGCCCTCGGTGTTTGGGTAGGCACGCTGCTCGATCAGTTGCATTCTGATGATGCAGAAATGCGAGAGCGTGCCGAAGCACTCATCGCGCTACTCACACCGGTCGTGAAAGCCCACTTCACCGACCTCGGTTGTGAGACCACCAGCACCTGCATGCAAGTCATGGGTGGTGCTGGTTATTGCTCGGAGTACGGCGTCGAGCAGTTCTATCGCGATGTCCGAATCTCCAAGATTTGGGAAGGAACTAACGGAATCCAAGCACTCGATTTGGCCGGCCGTAAAATCACCCAAGATCTTGGCCGAAACCTACGATATTTGATGTGGCCACTCGTCGAATTCATCGAGGAGAACCGCGATATCCCCGAGATGGCGGAGTTCAACAAACCGCTTCACAAAGGCGTTCGTGGCCTCCAGCAACTCACCCTACTAATGATCAGCCAAGGAATGGGTAACCCACACTTCCTCGCGGCTGGCGCAACCGATTACTGCCGCTACTTCGGTAACATCATGCTCGCGTATATGTGGGCGAGGATGGCGCGCGTCTGCCTCGAGCATCCAGACTCTGACTTTCATCAAGCTAAACTAGCCAGCGCGCGTGTTTTCTTCAATCGGATCTATCCAGAAACCATCTCACTTGGGGCCAATATCCAGGCTGGACACAAGGATTTGATGAATTATCCGGAGGCGATGATGTGATGCATGAAGGCCGCCGAAAGAAGTTCCAACGTAAGGCCCGCCGAGCGGCTGCTTATGCTAAGACTCCAGTTCGCTGGACTCCAAGCATTCCAACGATTCTCTCGTTGGTTTTCGCCATCGAATTTCTGAGCATCTTACTCTGGCCTGAACTGAAAGATAACCGAGCCTTTGTGCTCTTCGTCGGGCTCTCGATTCCAATTGGAGCATGGCTTTTTGTCTATTGGAGGATCTACCTCTCGGTATTCACCACACCGACACGGGATTATATCGATGTCACAGATGGGCGCTGGCGCGACATCAAATTCTACGGTTGGGGTGAAGAGGAACTCAAGGCGAAGGTTTTGCCCAGCACCGACGAGAATCGCGATCTTATTCTATACCTGCATGGTTACAGTTCATCCCTCGGTCGGGGGGAGACTCGTTGCCAACATCTCAATAGTCTCGGCCCTCACGTCATCGGGCTCGATCAACGTGGTTTTGGGAGGCAGGATGGACGCTTTGATTGGACGCTTTTGAAGGCGACCGCAGACGCCGAGGCTTTGCTTGAATCCGCCCCTCAGCACCTCGGTTTTGAGCCCAATCGCGTCTGGATCTATGGCCATTCAATGGGGGGATTCATCACTATCCGTCTGGCCAGCCATCCATCCGGCTGGTGGGGAGATAAATTACAGGGCATCATTCTTGAATCACCAGTCACTTCCTTTCCCAAAATCATCGATAAGAAATTACCCGGTCGTATGGTAATGGCAAAACCGTGGGTGAGGCATGTCCTGCGTCGCGAATACGAACGCATTCACCCAGATCTAAACGTCCGCTACGCCAATTCTGAACTGCCATATTGGGGCACTCCAAAGGTGCCCTTTCTGGTGATTCAGTCTGCCGAGGACGAGGTCCTCGGTTTGGATCACTATGAGTTGCTAACCGAGCACCTCCACCCCCACGATTCTAATTCCTCCATCCACCTCATCGAAGGTATGCCACATACATCGACCGTCGACCAGCCCGTGCGTGCGGAATTGGTTGAAGAGTGGTTGGAAGCGAAATTGGTGGAATGAAAATATGGATTTGAAGAAACAATTTGAACGTGCTGCGAAGCGAGTTTGGAGACTCAAAGAACGACCCGACGACATGACTCTGTTGCAGCTTTATGCGCTCTACAAACAGGTCACTGAGGGCGATGCCCGAAGTCCTCGACCAATCAAGGACGGCATGGCCGGAATGGCGAAGTGGCGTGCTTGGCGCAAATTGCGCGGGACCACGGTCAATGAGGCGATGGAGCGCTATTGTGCCATTGTAGATCAACTGATGTCAGGTGGAGCAAATCCGGCTGTGAGTTGAGTTTGATGATTGATGAAGCCCGACTTCAACGCGAATTGAAGGGGCTTTCTGGCTGGGCGCGATTCCGTGCCTTCACAGTTCTCTCGATGCCTGCTGGCGCTTTTGTCGGCTTGCGTCTTGTTCGTGCAGACGCGGATGTTTGTGTGACTTCAATACCAGGTGGTTGGCGCTCGCAAAACCCCTTCAAAACGATGTACTGGGCGGCTCAAGGTATGGCGGCTGAACTCGCGACAGGCGCCGTTCCATTCGCGATTTCGCGCTCCACCAAGAGAGGTATTCGCATGTTTGTTGTCGGTACAGAAGCGACATTCGTCAAGCGCGCGAAGGGCAAGATTGTATTCACTTGCGAAGATATTTCTGCCGCGCGCGCAGCCATCGAAGAGACCCTTGCCACAGGTGAGAAGATTGACCTCGATATGCGCGCGGTCGGGCATGACTCGAATGGCGACATCGTCTCAGAGTGGGTGTTCAAGTGGAACTTCCGTGCTCGCGAGAATCGGTAGAACTGCAAGGCAGGGGAAAAACATGGGAATGAGTACACCTTTCACCGAGCACGCCGGGGTCGAGCACCCAATCATCTGCGGAGCAATGTATCCCTGTTCGAACCCCGAACTAGTTGCCGCCGCCGCCAACGGCGGCGGCATGGCAGTCCTTCAGCCAGTCTCGCTAACCTACGTACACGGCTGGGACTTACGAGAAGGAATTCGCTACATTCGAAGCCTTACGGACAAGCCGATCGGCTTCAACGCCCTAATTGAAAAGGGCTCAAAGAAGTACATCGAGCGCATGTCGGAATGGATCGATATCGCTCTTGAGGAAGACATCCGTTTCTTTGTCACCTCCCTAGGAAAACCCGATTGGGTATGCGAGCGCGTACACGCAAAAGGTGGCTTTGTCTATCACGATGTGACCACGCGCAAGCACGCGATGAAAGGAATCGAATGCGGAGTCGATGGCCTAATCTGTGTCAATAACCGGGCTGGTGGACATCTTGGAGCCGATTCAGCAGCAGCGATGTATGCCGAACTAAGCGACCTTGACATTCCGCTAATCTGCGCGGGCGGCATCGGCAGTGAGGAGGAATTAGTTGAGGTCATGGCCATGGGTTATGCCGGGGTACAGATGGGTACTCGATTCATCGCCACGAGTGAATGTAATTCCCCCGATGATTACAAGCAAGCTATTGTCGATGCGAGGGAGGAAGATATCGTCTGGACTAACCGACTCACAGGAGTCCCGATCTCGGTAATTCGCTCCGAAGGCTACCAACAAGAAAACAGCTGGATGATGCGAAAATGGCTTTCAAGCCGCTGGAAACACTCTGCACGAATGTTCCTCAATTTGCTCTCCTTCTCCAAACTTCGTCGCCTCGAAAAGGGCAAGGGAAGCACAGCGAAGAAAAAGGAATTTTTCTCGGCTGGCAAGAGTGTTGAGACGGTTCACAGCGTCGAATCAGCGACCGTTATTATGGCCCGGCTTGGGCAATCTCTTTCTTAGAAAATGAATCACTGCAAGCCTTCGCTCAAGATCGGATGATGTGGCTATTCAACTGCTGAGCAGTCCATATCGCGCCGAATCCGAAGCTGTCATGCAGCGCGCGCGCGATGAGCATGAAGTCCGAATCGCGCGTTGCTACCAGCACGCAGCCGACATCTGGAATGGTTGAGGCTGCGTGAACAGCAGAATCTCGCATGATATCGAGATCACCCAACTCCGGGTAAATCTCATCGCCATCGATGACACTGCGAGGAGGCGGATCATCTCGAGCCAATTGCTTAGCCTCAGAGATCTTCTCGTAAATTGCAGAATGCCGAACCAAGAAAGAGTCGAGGTCGACGGAGTCCTTCTCTTCAGCATCGACCTCGGCCCTGAACGACCCAAAGGTCCTCAGAACTGATTGCACCCGCTCCTGCAATAGTTCAGGGCTAACCGTATCATCCCACGATTTACGATCGACATAGACGTCGTTGAACAGAGCCAGAGCAACCTTGGGGTTTCGCGTCCGGTTGAGGAATTCACCCTGCGCCGAGGAGGGGATGCAGAGGTGAACACGGCCTTCCTTTGCCCTGCGCTTGAGCATCCAAACAAAGGCTCTCTCCACAGTCCAATCGAAAGTACCGAAGCTATCTTGCGAAATCTGACCGAGGAGGTCATCCTTCAGTGCGTCGATGAGGATATTCGTGTCGACGAGCACCAACGGCCTTAGTGCGAGGTGATTGAGCGAGCTTCTCTGACGCACTGGAATTGTGCGACTGTGGCGCCTGAATAGGGCCTTTTGTGAGCGGACAAGAGTCTGGATTTGCCGCAAATCAAAATTGCCTGATTGAATCGCAGTTTCGAACATTCTGAGTCCGCGAATTGTAGATATTTCAGCGACTTCCTCTGCGATGAGAGTAATTTCGAGAACGTCATTTCGTTCATTGAGTTCGAGCAGGAATCTGCCCTCCAATTCGCTTCTCCTACTGCTCTCCCTTCGACGCAGCATCATCTGCGCTGCAAGCACTCTTCCACGGAATGGGTCCTCTGGCAATCGGTGTTCAGAGGCATAACGCAGCGCCCGATCGAGAACTTCTAGTCGACGCTTCACAGCCTCTCTGTCGATGCCATCGATCTCTGGGTCACTGGGCTCTCGCTCAGTGGTATATTCGATGATTCGCTGGGTAGCAACCTCGTTTCTTCCTTTGACGGCATCGGCGCAGGTGCGTAGATACAATTGGAATCTCAAAGTCACCGAGGCGGTCAATTCTGGGTGGTTATCAATTAGGTTGACAGCCTCTTTCCAACCACCCGCATGAGCGAATTCGATGAGTGATTTTCGAAGTAGTAGTGCCGACCGCTCGAAATCATCGCGGACCTTCATCGCCGCATCGCGGAAGGAACGGGCTGCGTTGATACGATCCTCCTTTGAACTGGCGATGGTGGCTCTGACGGTTTGATGCTCGGCTGAGCCATTGTCATGCTGTCTGTACCACATCTCGAGTTCGGGAATCGCAGCATCGTGCTCGAGTACGAGGTCGGTGGCGAAGCGAATGCTCCGCATCGCCACCTCGTTATCCAGGCAGAGCGAACCTAGAGCAGTCAGAGCAGAATCGCTTCGATCTTCCATTCCACTTTGCAGATCCATCGCCGCTCGATTCAACCGAAGCGAGTTGACTAGGGCTGTGAATAGGTTGCGCTCAAGATATGTCAACTGAGCATTCCTTACCGTCGTTTCTAGAGTCTCGATGCGGTTCTCTCGAACCAATCCATCTCCTTCCGCAGAGAGGGCTCGACGGACCTCATTGAGGGCGAGCACGCCGTCGGAATCTAACTTGTCGTGAACAGCATCCATTCCAGATGAAATGCCGCTCAGTAATGCGATTAGTGAGGACGCCGCGCTGGTCAACACCTTGTCCTCATCCATATGAGCGAGAGCGAGTATCGCTCGCCTGCGCATGATTTCGAGATCATCGAGCACCGTCACAGCTTGTGAGGCAGTGATTAGATGCCAGACGAGTAGAGCTCGATGAGGGAATTGCGAGGCGAGGTCTGAGTGCGCGAGGAATTCTCGGCTGAGCCCTTCAACATCGGCTGAGAGTGTGTGAATATCGAGAACCTCTTCTTCGATTCCGAGGTCCTTGCTCGAGAGGATATTTGCGGCTCGTTTCCTGATGTTCAGAGGTGCCGCATCATCGCGCATTACAGTGAGAACGACTTCATTCGAGGCCTTTTCCATCGCCTTGACGATTCTATCGACCAATCCGCCTTCGCCAATCTGGGAGACTAGACTCAGGGCAGTGCGCATTTGGGACTCTCCATCGATATCCAAACCATCGAGCATCCCCGATACCTCGTCGGAACGTCCGGTTCCAACTAAGCCTTCGATGACACTCCAACGGAGTGAATCGGGGGCTGAAAGGCCCGCTTCATTGAGCGTTTGCAATCCACCCCTCAAGAAATCGACATCACTTTCCTCATACACCTCAAATCTCTTCCAAGCTTCAAGGCGAATCGCCGAGGAAAGTGCATTTTCACCATCTGTGGTAGCAGCATCCCGCCACTCACCCCCATGTCCTAATCTTAGTGTGAGAAGTTGAGATTGAGCCGAGGCGATCTCAGCAACATGCTCGGAATCGATTGCTTCGAAGAGCGAAATCGCATCTGCATCCTCGCTTGCGGCGAGCAGCATCGCTTCCAAAACCGCCGCATCACCCCCCAATCCGCGAAGAGAAGGATCCATCCAAGTCTTCCACTTCCGCGGTCGAGCTTTACCGGAACGAAGGTCGCGGATGATTTGCTGCATCGCTGAAGCCTG
>DUJH01000007.1:6514-26364 GCA_013329905.1 Candidatus Thalassarchaeaceae archaeon
TGAATATCGAGATTGAGTGTAGAGGTATCCAACCATCCGAGCAAAGAATCACGGTCCATCGGATCAAAGTCAGCACGGATTACCCATTCGTGAGAATCGACAGACACGGTATCTTCGTCTGTGATCGGAAATCGACCTAATTCAGCAAGAATCGGAGCTTCACGAGCCATTCTTTCCCAAACGGGATGAACGCCCGATTCACACTCGAGTCGTAGGGTCGTAGCCGCTTCATCCCACTCCCTCTTCCACGAACCACCCATCTTCTGCTTCTGAGCAATCAAGACAGCGAGTCGATAGGCGGGAGATTCCTTCGAACCGATTACCGTCCGAGGAGTCTCCAATCGATCCCTTGCACTGGTTCCGCCACTTCGGCCACCTCTCCGGCCGATTCGCCGAGACCCTCTTGCCGGACGAGTATCGGAACTATCGGGATCGGCCGATTCAGGAGCCGTCTTATCAGCAGCAAGCAAAGCCAGAGCTTTCCATTCTCGGCTCAGAAGACCCCACGCCTTAGGGCGTCTAACCTCCAGTTTTCTCCTACCGGGATCGTCGCCTGCTCGCTGCAGTTGTTCGACGCAATCGAGCAGGTAATCCTCCAATCCCAATCACTCCGGTGAGCCATTCGCCCGTCCTTCCATACATCAACACATCGCCTTACTATGCAAGGCGTCAAAGAGAGAACTCAAGACCTCCATAATGCAGCGACGACTCGTGGACCCAACACAGGTGTTCGTTCTTCTACTCCACCCCTTCGCGGCACTGCTCGTCATCCGAGAGTTTGTCCGGCAGCGCGATTGGCGCAAACAGAGCATCGCACTGAAGGGCGCCGAGAGGGTTGCTGCGCTTGAGCGCCACGAGGTCGAGGGGGAGCGACTTTTTCGTCTGGTTATTGCCGTCATCAGCCTCGCCTTCTTGTCTCACATCGCCTCGGCTTTTCTTGCAGGCGAAGACCTTGGAATCGCGACCTTGCTCCCCGGTCATTTCCATGGTTGGGTTGGTTTACTTGGGCTTGGTTTGATGACATATTTGTGGATCCTTGGGCGCAAGACGAGCGCGAAGAAGGCTGCTGGCGAATCATTCGCACGGGTGAAGAATTTGCACGGTAAGCTATCGGATGTGATGATGGGGCTAATCCTCATTCATGCCTTCCTCGGTTTCCTCTACCTGCTACAACTCATCGGATGAGCCGGCGGGGTGGATAAATCACCGCTGAGCCCACATCGACAACCATTCTGCAATATTCACCGCAATGTCGCTGTGCTCTACTCCGCGCTCGACCCTCTCGCCCGCATCGAGTGGTTGGATGCGGCAACCACAGGCATTTGCATGCCCACCACCATCAGGGTCGAAGCGGGTTGCGAGGCGGGTCAAATCATAGATTCCTCCGCCTCGATGTAGGAATGAATTGGTGTAGAAAGAGGCTGAGACCGGATATCGATCCTCCTCTCCAAAGTTTGCTCCAACATCCCCGTGAACAACAAGACAGGCATCGCAAGCTTCGCCGGCGAGCGCGGTGACGCGGTACCCGTTTGAGCGCACGCCCATATCTTCCAATCGTACCACTGCGAGTCTATCGACGATTTCCAAGCGCTCGCGTATCAACTCGTCCGCACGGGCATAACGCTCTCCCTTAGCCACCATCACAGGGGCGATTCGTTCCGACGCAAGAATATCCTCAGCCGACTCGCCCCGCGTCAGTGCCTCAAGAATTGCCAGCGCCACCTCATCATCGCCACCGATCACTCGGCCCAACCAAACAACAGGGTGGTCTGAGAGGTACTCATCCTTCGTAACAGCACCACCATCCAATTTGTCGACCCATTCCATCAGTTGCGCGAGGTCACTAACATCGACAACCTCACCGACCAAATCGAAAGCAATCCGCGCTGCAGAAAGGGTCGGTCTCCAAACGACGACCATCTCATCGTCGACCTCCGTACCATCATCAGAATCATTCGGAGCATTCGATTGATGATGGTCAATACTCAATCCACAAGCAGGATGACGTGGCAGATCGCACACTGCTGTCTGCCGATCGATATGATCGTCGAGCATCCCTGCGCGGAGCGCGCCGGGATGCCCGAACACAATCTCAGCTTCGGGCCACCAGCGTCGCAGAATGGCTCCTGTTACTACACCATCGAGGTCCGAATCCGTCACAATGCGACGGATGTCGAGGGAGAGTGCGCGGTGAGTCATCATGCGACTGCGCCGCGCCCTCCCTATCATCTGTTTGCAATCTCCAATTTCACCATCAACTCCCAAATAATCGATGGTCTAAGGTGGAAATAAGCAATTATACAGTTGACGCGAGAGGGAAAATCGAGATATGCAAGATACCTATCGCGGACCCTATGGAAACGTCTTGCGGATTCGTGCTTGTCAATTTCGACAGCATTCTATTGCTGCAATACCCTCAGGGTCACTGGTCATATCCAAAGGGGCACGTTGAGGGAGATGAGGATCATCATACAACCGCCCGACGCGAATTATTGGAGGAAACCGGAATCAACGATATCGAAATCGATAGCGGCTGGCGCCAACGCACTGAATACTCATTCTACCACAGAGGGCGACAAATAGACAAAGAAGTGTATTGGTACATCGCCACGACGAATCAGTTGGATGTGACTATCTCGCATGAGCATACGAACTACCTCTGGTTGAATTTCGACGAGGCAGAGGCGCAGCTGACTTTCGATCAAGAGAAGGCTCTGCTGCGCGACGCTCGCACCTATTTGGCTGCGAGCGGAGCAACCGTTTGAAACGTAATGCGCGCGAGAGAACGGAATTCAGTCACGCTTGCCAAGTGGAGTCCAGAGAGATTCATCTCCGCCAGTTTTGGCGGTGATCCATCGTCCAAGGACGAAGCAATGGTCAGAGAGTCTGTTGAGGTAACTTATGACTTCAGATCGGACTTCATCACGCATCGCACAGGCTTCACGTTCGGCTCTCCGAACAATCGTACGCGCGATGTGTAAATGGGCCACTGGGGGGCTACCGGTAGGGAGGATGAATGATGATAACGGCTCAAGGTCTTCAAGCATCGAGTCCATTTCTGCCACGAGCCGTTCACCTGCTTCGGTGCCGATTATTGCCATCTGTTCTGGCACTCCACCTGGTGGGCAGGCGCATTCAGCACCGACATCGAAGAGTTCCTGCTGAATGCGCCAAAGCATCTCATCGGATTGAGTATAGATTGGGACGATTGCAGCCATGAATCCACCATCTGGAGAATGCGTCGGCGCTCTCTCGAGTTCCATTCGGACTACCCCGATTGCCGCATTCGCTTCATCGATGGCGCCGTAGATTGCAACACGGGGGTGTTCCTTCCCGACACGCGTACCATCGACCAGAGATGTGTCTCCACCATCGCCTCCGCCGGTGTGAACCTTGGTTATCCGGACCATGTTCCTAACTCCCGAATGGCCTCACCGTTTTCAATCGTCCCCGCCGGCAATAGGGCTTGGAGAAGGGGAGTTGAGATTCGTCAGCGAGGCCTTGATCGCATCTATCCAAGCGCTATCGACAGATTCCCAGCCGCCGATTGCTTTGAGTTCGGTAACATGCTCCTTGTGAGATGGTTTGTCATCGAGATGTTGGTGAATTAATGCAAGTGCGGAGTGACTCATGGCGTTCAACCACTGATCATCCATGTCCCATGAGCGCTCGAAGTGGGAAATTGCTCCACGCGGCCCGCGCAGAAGTCCTCGCTCGACTTGCCGAAGGCCGGATTTCGACCAAGTGATACCTTGCACTCCGACAACCAGTCCACGGAATGCTAGGTAAATCTCGAGGAGGATTACTACCGAAGCGATGCCGAATGAGATGATTTGGTATGTTGGAACCATGCCGGCCCACCCCTCGGTCATCAGGCTCATTGTTCCAACACATAACAGAACGCCACCGAAGGGTGCAACCAGCACATCGCGTTCGGTTTCCACCATGTGCCTAACTCCGTAGACCACCGCCAGCCCTCCAAATACTGCGGCGACGACCGCTGGAGCCAGAATCGTTGTTTCCCGCGGCGAACTTCGGCTGATTAGGAAGACCAGTCCCAATCCTAAACAGATCCAGCCGAAGCGGCTACCATACTCAGGAAAGGGCTGGTGTCGAGAGTAGTAAATCGATACCGCACCAAGCGCTAGAAAGAGCAAAATCCAGACATCAAGAAGTGGTAGAGCCGAGCTGCTCATTCGACTTCACCTCGCGGCTCGTCGCGCCACCCTGGCTTCCAGAAATTATCGTTATCGAGCCACTTTAACCACTCGTCATCTGTGGCTCGTAAAAGACGTAGTGCGCGCCTGTCAAGGCCATCACGCAGGGCATCATCGACATCTCCCTCGGAGTGTGAATCGGTCCATTCGATCTGCATCTGGCGCACCAGCCTACGTCCTTCCTCAGGATTGTCGAAATTCATCTCACAGGCCTCTCTTAAGTCCTGTAACCACACTCGCGTCCCACGGATGTGCAAATCATCCTGCAGTGGCTTCGGCTTTCGCTTGAACGGCCACCAACTCATGGATTCTCAAACGATTCGCGCAAGCCGTCACCCTTGATGCTTACGAATCAATCAAGTCATGTCCCACACAGGCCTACTTCATGGGGCGCATCGTCGTTCACCTACATGGCCGAGCAAAGGACGCAGCCTTCCGCATGGCTATCTCAGATTACGCCAACCGACTCTCTGGCGAGGGAGTCTCACTTTCGGAACATCGTAATCGGACCGACCCAGGTCCTTACCTCGAGTCGATAGTAGCCAAGGCTGGAGTCAAAAATGTCATCGTGCTTGAAGAAAGAGGTGAGAACCTCGACTCGATGGGTTATGCTGAGAAGATGAAACAGTGGCGTTTGTCGAGCGATGATATCCACCTTGTCGTCGGCCCTCCTGGGGGTTTTGGCGTGCATAGTGACAGTATGTCTTCACTCTCGCTCGGGTTGATTACGCTACCTCATGAATTAGCCGCAGTGGTCCTTTTGGAGCAACTGTATAGGGCTTCAACGATTATCAAGGGATTGCCCTATCATCGAGCTTGAGAGTCAAACCGAAGCGGTTTGAGGGATTGCCCGATTGAGCCAGCCTCGCATTTGAACCATGATACTCAGAGCCTTGCTTGATACGCTCGCGCGCGTATGAGGGGTTTCGTTGATAAGTTGGGCGAAGGTCAGGGGACACTTCGGTGGTCGAAATGAAGGAAGAGATACAGACTTGGTATGGTCGAGAAAATAGGAAGAAGAGCACGTCAGCCCTGATGATGGTGGTGCTGATGCTGCTGAGCACACAGATGTACAATTTCATCGGCGCCGAAGAGGCTGAAACCAGCCTTGAGGGGCCGGAAGAAACTCCTGCCCGGACTGCTTACCAGCAGTTCTACCAGAGTGGGGGAGCCAGTGCAGGCGAGACTCAAGGCCAGCCGGCTTCAACCGCTGACTTCCTGCACCCAGCCTTCTCTGATGCGAATTGGGTTGATCCTGCCTCATACCAAGGCAAGATCTCCGACCCCTCAATTCTCCTGACCAACCCTGGATACGGATTCCACCTTGAGGAGACCAATACCGAAGACCACGACAATGATGGAATCAATGACCTCGATGACCTCGATGACGACAATGATGGAATCAGCGATCTCATCGAGCGCTTCGACGGATGCTATGGAACCGATCCATTCGACCACGATAACGACGGAGTCGATGACGAGAATGATTGGGATGACGACAACGATGGAATCCTAGAGGGGCCTATTGACTATTCACAAGGCGCCGATCCTTGGAATGTCAGCGCCGACCGTTACGTCATGCCGAATGCAGTCCACCCATGGACTGGAACTCCGGTCGGTACCGGTTACCTAATCGATCAGAATCTGATGGATCACGATAACGACGGCGTCACCGATGAAGACATCGATGGCAGCGGGCGTGGCTCCTACGATGAGGACGACGATAACGACGCCCGCATCGATCAATTCACTTGGCCATGCGATTTCGATGGCGACGGCGCTCAGGATTACTTCGACGATGA
Source organism: Candidatus Thalassarchaeaceae archaeon (assembly GCA_013329905.1). Classification (GTDB taxonomy): domain Archaea; phylum Thermoplasmatota; class Poseidoniia; order Poseidoniales; family Thalassarchaeaceae; genus MGIIb-O1; species MGIIb-O1 sp8684u. The sequence goes on from DUJH01000007.1 coordinate 12,534, forward strand.
CGACGATAACGACGGCGTCATCGACCTCTGGGACGCACACCCTTGGGATGCCTCGATTACCACTAACATCACCACCACAGCACCTCTGTGGGATGATTGGTATGAGTGGGTATCTGCTCAGACTCACAATATCGCAATCAACGCGGGTGCCTTCGGCACTCGAGCATTAACCATCAATGAGGGCGATACCGTCGTATGGACCAACGATGATACTCAAGATCACACAGTGACATCAGATATCGGCCTCTTCGACAGCGGTACCATCGTTCCTGGCGCAAGTTTCACATTCATCTTTGACAACGCTGGGACATTCAGCTATCTTTGCAACATTCACCCAGCGATGACAGGAACAATCACTGTTCAGTCAACGAGTGGTTCCGACAATACTTACTCCGAATATATCGGCGGTGTTGACTATGTTTCGATGGAAGCGAATGTGTGGCACCCTCTGAGAAATCAATCCTTTACCGAAGTTGTCGATGGTGATCTCGACGGTGATGGAATCCCGAACTTCCTTGATCCCGACAATGATAACGATGGAACACCGGACTCAGCCGACACTGATGATGACAACGATGGCTTGCTCGACATGTACGATGTCGACGACGATAATGATGGAATATGGGATGAATGCATGCAACTCGATACAAACGGTGATGGCCAAGGCGATTACCCAAACTCCTACGAAATCCAAACTCCTGGACGTGATTGTGAGATTGATTACGACAGGGATGCAGATGATGATCGGTATCGCCCAATCGATATGGATTACGATTTGGTATGGGATTGGATGGACCCAGATATGGGCGCGCTTGAACTCGATGAGCTCGACAACCCGAATGGCGCTCCTCGCAACGACCCGGATGACGAACCCTACGATCTAGATAATGATGGCATCCTAAACGAAGCGGACCCGTACATGCTCTCCACTGAGGAGCAAGTCTCTGAGTGGGATTGCGCCACTCAGACTAACCCGAATCCACAGAATTCCGACATGAATTGCACCGTTGCGCGTAAGTCGTACACTGGCAATAATGACTGGGATGGCGACGGTCTGAATAACTGGGAGGACCGTGATGATGATAACGACGGAATCCTTGATTGGATGGATATCGACCCTAATTGTGATTTCGACGATGACAATGATTTGCACCTGCTCAATGGCTCTCGCTTCCGTGACGACGGCCCGAATGACATCGATACCGATGTTGACGGAGATGGTTTGCAGAACGACGAGGATTGGGATGACGATAACGATGGAATCTCAGATTACTACGACCCCGACGACGGAAACTGTGGAGTGGTCGACCAAGACCAGACCGACCCGTTCGCAACATATTACGGATACTCGCACGGTGATGGAGACATAATCGACGGTTCAGACGACAGCGACCTATGGGCACAATTCGAGGATACGCACTGGAAGATGTGGTGGCACTTCAATCCGTTCACAGAGGATAATGGATTCATCTATCCCCACAACGGTTACGACGATTCCACCGTGCCTCGGACAAATGGACAGATCCCTGAGATGTATTGGTATGTCCTAATGCATTGGAGCCCTTGGAATGGCCCTAATTATTTCGATATTGACAAAGATGGCGATTCACTTCAAAATGGAATCGATATCGATGCGGATGGAGATGGACTTCCCAATTGGTGGGATCAAGATGAAGGGAATGATGGAGTTCTGGATGTTAATGATCCAGGACAAGGAGGCTCATTCGACAATAACGAGTGCGGTTACACATTCTGGTGGCTTCTAATCGCCCAACAATTAGATGACCAAGCATGCGGACTGCCGTATGCCTGGCTTTACGGTTACCCCGTTGTTCCGGCTAGCCGGACGAATGGAATGTCATTCACTATTCCCTATTCCAGCCGACCCGATGCAGATATGGACCAAGGGGCTTACAATGGAACCAATTCACAAGGTCAGTGGACCTGTCAGACTCAATGTTGGCATTTCGATTTCTTAGGTCAAGGCGATGCTGGACCGAGCGCGGCTGTAAATTACGACCAGATGAAGGATAATCGGGATTTGTATACCGCTTGGGTCGGAATCAATTGGGGATTCTTCCAATGGACTGCTGACAGTAATGCCAATCTATTCCCTGATGAAGTCGCTGATTTATTGAACAATGATGTCGATCCGGACGACGATTGTGGCGCTCCGGTTTCTGGAAATTTGAATCCTCAATGTATGGTGAATGATACAGCAGATTTGGATGATGATTTCGACGGGGTCTACGATCATTGGGATGTCGACGACGATAACGATGGAATCTGGGATTATTTCGAAATCGACAGCAATGACGACCTTGACGACGACGCCAATATCGATGCCTCCAATTTCTTTACCGGCTCAAATTGTGATGACCAAGACGACGACGGAACCGACACGGATCCAGACGACGATGGTTGGTACCAAGCCGTCTGGGACAAAGGTGTGTTAGGACAGGGACTCCTATTCCCTGTGTACTACGATGTCGACAACGATAACGACGGAGTCCCTGACGGAGAAGACCCAGATGACGATAACAATGGAGTTCTCGACTCCTTACAGGAAACCCTTTGCTTCGTTGGCGAAGAACAGAGCGTTTGGGATCACGATAACGACGGCGTCCTCGACTGGGCTGATGATGACTGGGATGCCGATGGATTGGTCAATACTCTTGAGTTGAATACAGCCACGCCGTTCATCTCTCCATGGGATCATGATAACGATGGATTGAGAGACGACATCGATCTCGACGATGATTCGGACGGCATGCTCGATAAGGACGAGATTATGCTATGGCCATCTCGCTTCGGCCAGGAATCAACAAACCCGTGGGACCACGACGATTACGGAAATGGAACAGGCATCGCTAACCCCTCCGACCCATTCACCGGTCCGGACGCGATTGACGAGGATGATGACACCGACGAGAGGCCCGATCGTGATTGGGACCATCTCGAAGAGGACTGGTCGAATTCCTCAGATTGGGATCATGATAACGACGGAGTCCTCGATGAGGATGACAAGGTGCCTACGAGAATAAATCTCACCAGCGCTAACGTCCTCTGGCTCGATGCGGTAAATCCGGCCGTCTTCCGCGGCACTGTGAACTGGCTCGACCCTGATACAGGCGTCTTCGAGCCAGCTCCAGACCTGCCGGTTCAGATTACTATCGAATGGGCTCGAAATAGCACCCTCGCCCTCGAGACCGTCGATGTTCTGACCGATGCGGCTGGAGTTTTCGTTGTCGGGCAATTCCTCTTGCCAGAGGATCTCATTGTAGGTCCGAACACAACTTACAATGTCTACGCGGAAGTCACTGAGATGTTCTATCATGACGGTTCACAGACCGAACCGATGCCTGTAGAAGTCCGTGCCAACACCTCGATTGACTACGTCGCGTGGACATACTTCCGCAGCGACGAGCAACCCCTCTTCACAGATTACAAGGTGCATTATGAGGCCGATTGGGATCGAGGAATTTTCGACAATCGAATTCCTAACGCTCCAGTCTCATTCCGCATTCACGGCGGACCATTCGGCAATCACACTCACCCGACCATCTTCGACGGATACGGCTACGGTTACCGCGCTGATTCGAATGGATGGGTCTCACTAACCTTCGTCCAAACCGCCGGCGCACAGGGCCAGTGGAAGCAGGTTCAGTGGAATTCAACAATGGATAATGGCGTTGGTTCGCTACCAGGCGGATACGAAGAAATTGTCTGGGATGACAATGCGAAAGATCACTTCGTCCTCGGACGTTATGACTACACCAACACCAGTTTGCCGATTGGCGATTATGCATTCATTGGTTTCGCGCGACCCGATTTGGGCGATGAATGGCCATTCCCCTACCTTGAGCAGTCTGAGACCGAGGCGTTTGCTATCCGCTCGATGCACCGAATGTACATCGAAGCTGATATGTTCACGCCATCGACTCGACCGGTTTACTTCTGGGACACCACACAGTTCACAGGATCATCCTTCGGAGCGTGGAGGGCTCTCTTCCACCAACCAAGTCTTGACGCCGCTGGCCTCGCCTACGAAGACGTAAGCCTCGGCAAGCCGTATGCGATGACTTGGGATGGAACTCCTGAGGGGCTAACTGGAGAGAGCTCACGACTGCGTCCGTTCCTCTCTTCGAACGGAACTCATTGGCGAATCGGCATGCAGAACGGTGGCGACTTCAATGTGCCACCGTGCGGACCAGTCGACCCAGTCGACCCGAATAGCGACGTTCGCTGCGAGATTATCCCTGAGATGTTTACCGGAGAGACTCTGAGAGTCATCGGAAGCGTTTGGAATCGGACCTTGGTTCCATGGCCACATGACCCGATGACGCTTCAGGTCGATCTTGACCACAATGGAATCTTCGCGGGTTCACAGGAGACTGGATACGCACGCGCACCACAGATGGTGAACGGAGTCGCGACCTTCGATTACAACTGGACCTGGTATTCTCAATATGCTGCAGGCCACTACGGAATACGCGCGGACTTCACCAACTCGAACTTCTACTTCACTGGAAACCAGAGTTCGGTCCTCGCTCCTACAGGCGCTTACCTCAATGTCTCAGTCATTGGAACGACCGAGTTCAAGGAATTACTTGAACCGCGCTTATACCGCGGCCAGAACCGCACAATCAATGTTCAATTGCTCGATAATTCATTGCAGCCACTAAAGAATTCTCAGGTCAATTATATCTGGAGCGCGGATGGCACCAATGGTATCGCTGAGACTGACGGCACGGGCTGGTTCTCGGTCAATCTAACGATTGAGAAGGACCACGATCTGGGTAACTTCTCTCTGTCCTACAACTATCCAGGTGACCCTCGCCACCAAGGAACCTCAGGAACGATGGATCTCTGGGTTGTCTCACGCACCTACATCACACTGCAAGGTACAACCCCGAACATACGCTCCAATGGAGATATTTGGGAATTCTCAGCACAGGTGACGGACGACAATCGTACAGCCATCATCAAGGATTCCGGACAAGCTTTGGACGGATGTGGTGAGAATGGCGGAGAGGTTATCCTGATTATGGAGGGAACCGACTTCGATGATCGAACTCATAGACAAATCGTCGAGACCCTATGTCCGAACGCAGGAAACATTCACCACGAGATGGTGTTGGATCCACAACTCCTGCGCGACGATCCGCTATCCTTCCTACCAGATGGATTCGGTCCGGTAAACGTCATATTGCGCTTCGAAGAGAACCTGCCTCACGAGGGCTGCGAACCACTCGACGCAGATGCGATGAGCACCTCCGGCGCATGGGACCCATGCGCCCAGACGGTGAACAGCGATCACTACCGTCGAGTCATGCAGTTCCAAGTCGATGGGTTCAGCCTCATCGGTCGGACCGTCCTGAATGTCGACGATCAGATTGTCTACACTTCTGAAATCGATCCATCGACCGGACAGCCGATCGAGAAGCCCATGGTCGTCACCGGCCAGCTCGTTGACGAACTCGGATCTAACCTCTCTAACCGCGCCGTGCGCGTAACATACGAGATGGTTGGCTCCGAGACCGGAATCGTCGGTTGTCTCCCAGGAGCCTCAAACGCGGACGGATTCTTCGAGATTACCTGTCCGCTTTCCGGCGTTCAGGCCGGCCAAGCCCGAGTGAAGGTTGAATTCAATTCATACGAGAATAATGACCGCTTCCGATACCACAATGCAAGCGTAACACGACTGTTCCCGGTCTTCTCGAACTCGACTATGCACCTGCAAGAAATTGGTCCTTTCCGAAATGACATCGATTCGTACACTTTCCAGAACGGGTCGACCTTCCCGGTACTGTATCTCAAGGAGTCATTCCACCTCGATGCCAAGTTAACTCAGACGAATGGCAATCCGATTGGCGGCAAGTGCCTCAACATCTACCTCGATCCTGAGACTAACACTCGACCAATCGCCACTTCGATTACACGTGATGGAACTGGTGAGGTAGAGTGGTTCAGCGGCGATCCGGAAGACAATCCAAGTCGCCGCGGAGTCGAACCAACATCTGAGATGATGGAAGGATTCAGAGTGGTTAGACTCGCATACGAACCGACTAAGGAATTACCTGGCGGATGTCGAGCCGAGACAACCCCTGTTGTCAATGGCTCCTTCATCGATATCGAAGTCCTAGTCAGGAGTCGCGTTGATATCCTGCTGAAGAACCACTGGTCTAACCCAGATGGGTATCAGGAAGGAGATTGGATCAACGGCTCGGTCGCGATTCTGCGCGACCGGCTTGACCTCGCGGTCGAGCACCAAACGGTGATCTTCACCTACCAGTATTGGAATACCGAGGAAGGCGCGTGGATTCCGCACAACGTGGTTTACGCTACGACGAATGAATTAGGTGTGGCATCGTTTAGCTTCGAATACTCAGGGGTCAACGTACCCGGAGAACTCGAATGCAGCCAAGCCGGTTATTGTATCGACGAAGGAAGATGGCAAGTCATAATCCACTTCAAGGGCTCACACGAGTTCGAAGAGGAATATCTCAACAACACGCCTGAAATCTATCTTGGTGAATTAATTGCGAAGGGCGAAACGAGCTTCTTCACAGTGCAGGTTTTGACGATTCTAGGAATCGCTTTGGCCTTCGCGCTGATGGTCGGCGCGATCATGTATCGCAATTACATCGATCGCCGACGCATCGAGATTCTGCGCGGAATACTCACCGACTCGCTAATGTCGCTGAAGGCGTCGAACGAATACATCGACACCATCTTCAACTGCTACAAGGAATTAGTACGATTCTTCCGCAGTCGAGGTGCGATGAAGAAGGTCTACGAGACCACGCGAGAATTCGAGGATGCTGTGAGCACAATGCTCAGCGGCATCGCGCCGCCAGAGGACCTCAACGTCTTCTTCTCACTCTTTGAGGAAGCAAGGTACTCTGACCACGAGATTGGTTCAGATCAGCGCGACCGAGCCATCGGCGCGCTCCAGTCGATCATCAACCACATCAGTGCCTCTTTGGGCGAAGGAATGCTGAACCGAACCGCTGCTAATGAGTCCGACCTTTACGGCTCGGTCATCAAAGCAGGCTCATTCGTTGACTCCGAGGGTCAAGAGCGCATCGCCGGAATCGATGACGGAACAGACGCCGACGGCGGCTTCCGAATCTGATGACGTAGAGTCGAGGAAGAGAGCCGAAGAAATCGGCTTTCTCCTCTTCTCGATGTACTGCGTGGCCATGCCCCGTAGGGGCAACCCGCAGCATTCATAACAGGCAGTCAGGTGGGCGCGCTACCCAAGCATACGTCGAGGGAGTCATATGAGTAAGAACATGAGAAAGACCAACCAGGCCCTAATCGCCCTAATCGGCGATCTCAAGGACCAGAGCAGGTCGACCGGTTCTGCACTGTGGCGAGACGTCGCGCTGAGGCTCGAGAGGAGCCGCAGTAATTGGGCTGAACCGAACTTGAGCCGCCTGAGCCGATACGCTGCCGAAGAGGACATAGTCCTCGTTCCCGGCAAGCTTCTCGGCAGCGGTGATGTGTCCGGTAAGCCGAGCGTCGCCGCATACAGTGTCAGTACTGGCGCCCGCTCGAAGATTGAAGCAGCAGGCGGACGTGTCCTCACGATTCGCCAATTGATGAACGAGAACCCAGATGGCCGGGGGGTGAGGATCCTTGGCTGATGCCAGTACCCTCGTCTTCGACGCCAAGGACAAGGTCCTCGGGCGCCTCGCTAGCCATGTCGCTAGCGAGTTGCTGACAGCGCGCAAGGCCGGCGGCCAGAAGCGCGTCATCATCGTGAACGCAGAACGGGCGATCGTTACAGGCGCGAAGACCGCAGTCTTCTCCAAGTACGATCACAAGTACAAGTTGAACCACCCTCGAAAGGGTCCGTTCTTCCCTCGCATGCCGGACATGATTCTGAAGCGCACCGTGCGCGGTATGCTGCCCTACCAGAAGAACAGTAGCGGACGCAATGCCGTACGCGACCTACGTGTCATGATTGGAACACCAGCGAACCTTGCTGGAGACGATCTACCAGAGGGCCACGCATGGGGCGACTCAAGCTCATTTGAGCGAGATTTGCCTCAGAAATTCGTGCGACTCGGTGATATCAGTGCCCACCTCGGTGTGGACTCCAGTAGATGGGGAGGTGACCAATGATGGCTAAGAAGAAGACGAAGCAGAAGGCGAAGATAGTCCAAATGAGTGGAAAGCGTAAGACCGCAGTCGCACGTGCAACAGTACGTAAGGGAGCGGGCCGAGTACGTGTCAACCACAAACCGATTCACATCATGGAACCGGCCCTCGCTCGCCGTAAGGCGCTCGAACCGGTTCAGATCGCTGAGGCGATGAACCGCCTATCCGATGTCGACGTCGTTGTCGATGTTCAGGGCGGCGGTCAAATGGGACAAGTCGACGCAATCCGCACTGCGATAGCACGCGGTCTCGTACACTACAATGGTGGCGCTGAGGGAATTGATGAGGAACTCCGAGACGAGTTCCTCCGATTTGACCGCAGCCTACTGGTAAATGATCCACGACGCAAGGAGCCAAAGCACCAAATGGGCCGAGGCGCTCGCAAGAAGTGGCAGAAATCGTATAGGTGATCCAAAATGTTGATTCCAGTTCGTTGTTGGAGTTGCGGTAAAGTCGTAGCTCATATGTATGACCAGTACAAGACCGCCGTCGATGCCGGAGAGGACCCACAAAAGGTCCTCGACGACATCGGCCTCGAGCGTTATTGCTGCAGAAGGATGTATGTCGGTCACATCGATTTGATCGATGAGATATCTTCTTTCAGCATCGCTCGCGAGGATTGATTCCACCCGCCGTTAAGGCTTTGTGAGAATCTCATCACGGCGGAACCACACACGGGGCCTGTAGGTTAGCTTGGCCTATACTTCGCGGCTGGGGGTCGCGCGACCCAGGTTCAAATCCTGGCTGGCCCACCATTTCTTCTTTCGGCGAGAGCCTTGAATCGAGGCTTAGAAGGCACGAAAAGGGCACCTTTTAGGGGTCCGCCGCCCCTCGGACAACATGGTCTCGGAGGGCTTGGATGATTGGGCGAACAGCGCCCGGCTTGAGGAGCTGGCAGGGCTCCTCGCACACCATTCAAACCTCTACTACAATGAGGCTACCCCAGAGATTACCGACGTCGAATATGACGCACTCTTCGACGAATTGAAGAAACTCTCACCCGACCACCCACAACTAACCAAGGTAGGTTCGGACCCCGCACCGGGGTCTGTGAAGGTCGACCACTTGTTCCCTATGCGTAGCCTCGACAAGGCAACTGAGGCTGAGGAAGTCATACACTTTGTTACAGAAACCACTGCCCACGGCCGTCGCTTCGTTTGCCAACCCAAGCTCGACGGTTCAGCCCTATCGCTGGAATACCGCCGAGGCCGTCTAGTCCGCGCGGCTACGCGTGGAAATGGCGAGCGTGGTGAAGATGTCACAGCCAACGCTCGTAGAATCTCAAACATCCCAGAACAACTTGCTTGGGATGGTGATGCCCACGTACGAGGAGAAGTGGTGATGCCGCTCGACGTCTTCCGCTCGAAATACGCTAACATCGCCCCCAATCCGCGCAATCTCGCATCTGGCAGCCTGCGACAGAAGAGCGCTGATGCCGGTAAAGGAGACGCGGCCGACCTTGTATTCCACGCCTACGATGTGATGTTCCCCGAACTTGCCGACCGTCACCCCGACAGCCCAGCCTCACCAGATTTCACCTTCGACTCGCAAGAGATCGATTGGTTGGTCGCAAATGGTATCGAAGTGGCAGGCAACGATGTAGTCGAAGGCGACGACGATGAGGCTGTTACAAACGGAATCCTTGAGGTTACTCAGCGCTGGACTCAGCGCCGAGAAAGCGCCCCCTGGGAGATCGACGGAGTAGTCATCAAACTCGACGACCTTGCAAAGCGAAGCCTCCTCGGCCAGACCGCGCATCATCCGCGATGGGCACTAGCGTGGAAATTCCCCCCCGAGGAGGCATCGACGGTTCTGCTAGGAGTCGATTGGCAGACCGGTCGCACCGGTACGGTTACTCCAGTGGCGAGAGTCGCACCGGTAACTGTCTCCGGCGTAACTGTCGAAAACACGACACTGCACAACGCCGGAGAGATTGAAAGATTGGGAATCAGCATTGGAGACAGAGTCAGAATTGTCCGCAGAGGCGATGTGATTCCCAAAATAATCGAGGTTCTCGGACCCGCAAACCAAACAGATCTCGACAATAGATTCCGTGCGGATGGCACTGCCTTCAGCGACCCACTACCCTTGCGCCAAGCCGTTCCAATTCCTCACGAGTGCCCGCGATGCGGCACACAACTGAAGCAGGATGGAGCCTTCATACGCTGCTTCAACCTCGATTGCCCATCGCGCCTCGAACGCGCAATCCTCTACTGGTGCCGAGCGCTAGAGATGGATGGAATTGGAGAGAAACTCGCAGAACAACTCTGCGAGGAAGGCTTAGTCAAGAGCCTGCCCGATCTCTACGCATTGACTCACTCAGATCTCGTAGGCCTCGAGCGTATGGGTGAGAAATCAGCAACCAATGTCATCGCCCAACTAGACTCAACGCGCTCACTCAACCTCTCAGCCTTCCTCTCAGCCCTCGGATTGCCGGGCATCGGTCCAGAATTAGCAAGTGCCTTCGCACGCGAAGTAGGAGAAGCAACCACTCTGTTTGACTTGTTAGCCGCACCGGAGGACGCCATCCCACGACTGGTCACAATCGATGGCGTAGGGGAAACCGTAGCACGGTCATTCCTCGAAGGCTTGGATGAACGCAGGAGCGTCGTCGAAGGATTGACGGAAGCCCTCAATATCGAAGCCGAGGAAGTGATTGAAGAGGCGGACGGACCCCTCACTGGCCAGACATTCTGCATCACAGGTACCCTCGACCGTCCGCGAAAAGAAATCGCTCTGATGATCAAAGCTGCTGGGGGAAAAGTAGTCTCAACAGTTTCCGGTAAACTCGACCACCTCGTCGCCGGAAACTCGGCTGGCTCCAAGCTGGACAAGGCGAATAGGCTCTCAGTCAACGTCCTCAGCGAAGTTGAGCTTGAAGCCATGCTAGCCGGAGAAACAATTCAAGAAGATGGAAACGTCGACGAAACGGCAGGAGAAATCGTCGCCGATGTAGGGCCACAGCAAATGTCCCTCGGTGATTACGGCTCGACGGAACCGCTAGAATAGTCCTAAGTTACCAAGGCTTCGAATTACTGTGTTAAAATTCGGTGGAAGTGATGGACTCCGGCCTCCTTGGTCGGTGAATATCGGCCGCGTTCATAGGCGACTGAAGAGACGCCTTTTTGGCAACCTTCGACGATAAATTGGTCCTCTTCCTCAACCTTGTCCAAGTTCCCCCCAGCTCCCTTTGCAAGCATGGCTGAATCGCCCACAAACCCATGGTATACGATTCGGGTCTTGTCTACCGATTCAGGGATGACAAGATTGACCGAGAGACCCCACGGATAGAAATTCAACATTAGACCAGGGTGTAACCAAAAGTAGTATGCGGCGATGTTCTGTCCAAATTCAGGGTGTTCTTCAGGTAAATCGAAACATGGCTCCCCTTCATTTGCAATTCCAATCTGTAGGACACCGCCATCGAACAGTTCGGTGCTGTATGCATCATAATCGAGGACGTCGTGCAAGTCTCCGTGGACGAATGGAATGTGGAATCCTTCCAGATAATTATCCACATACAGTGCCCAGTTGGATTCGATTGTATATTCTCGATGGCGACTCAAATCATGTGTGAACGCTTCGACTGGTAGCCATCCCACTCGTGCCTCGACTTCGGCGATGAAGGAACCAAAATCATCAGCTGAGACCGTGTTGAATAGCAAACCCTTCCACTCTGCTAAGGGGAATTTTCGTAGGTGATCTGCCTCGCTGGGAAAATTCTCGACGGTGTTGAATTCTGGCATACTGCGGAACCGTCCATCCAAATCGAAGACGCGTCCGTGGTAGGGGCATTGCAATCGCTTGGCCTCTGAAGATTCGGTGCAGACAAGCATCCCTCTATGTGTGCAAACATTGGAGATGCAGTGCACCTCCCCTTCACTCCGTGTAAGCAACATCGGCTCTTTCAGCGGATTGTCAATGGGTTGAGTCGTAGACAATTGGCTACGATGTGCAGCAAAGTGCCAGTTCTGACCGAACGATGAGATGACGGAATCGAAGGTTTTGGTTTCAGTGTAGAATCTGGAGGGGAGTGTCTCAGCCTTGCGAATGTCTGGGTCGATGATGGTCATACAGACTCCTCAGACCCAATCAGAGTTCAACCGTACATCGCAGAACTTTCGCCACCAGAGCTTTCCTTCTTCATTTGATTCAGTTGGATAGCCATCATCTCGCGGATTTGCTCCTCAATTCGCTGAGCCTCCTCAAGTAGCGGCTCAGGATCCAACTTGATTGCCGGCAGCAAGCCATCGAGCCTCCCAATAATCCGTGCGGCTGCCCGAGCGTCTGGAATCGCGCCGTTAGCCAAGTCATCACCCGACTCAGCAAGAATTGCCATTGCATCGATGCCACGACGTCGGCACTCACCGAGCATCACGCCAGTCATGCCTCCAACGACTCCGTGTTTCAGCATCGGAACCTCTAGTTCGCCGAGTTTTTCATGAGCAGAATCCGTCGAACCGATACCAAGCATCGACTCGGTCGAATCATCATCATCAAAGATCGAGTGAGGTTGATCAGGGCCATGTGAATATGAGTCAATCATCATCATCTGACTCGCCCCATTCGCCTCGACCCAATCTAGGATAGAATCAGCAAGAGGCAAACTCAATTCAGAAGCAACCTGAATCTCAGAAGCAATCAGCACAACCTTGTCACACCTATCCATGTGGCATATCGGCTCACCCGCATAGAATCGGAGGGGAGGCAGAGGCTTGCCATCCTGAACTAGACAAACTGGAGGCAGCCCTGCGCCTCTGGCGCCGCCTACGAAGCTTAGCCCCAAACGGTCGACAAGATAGTGCGCGACGATGCTGCTAACGAATCCAGCAGATGGAAAACAAGTCACTACAAGCGCATCTTCCACATTCAAACTCTCGTCGACCGCAACCACAGGACCTCCACTCATAGGTGCGGAACAGACCGAGATGCTGTTAATCATTGGCCCCCACAGGCAGCCTGTGTCCGAGGCAGAGGCAGAGGATTTGGCAGCGCAAGATCCTCCATCAGAGGCAACGCCCGAGGATGGTTTCATCGCCCATCAACTCTCACCATCTTCATGGAACCGCTACGAGGAATGTCCCCGCAAATATTGGCTCTCACGCCAAGGACTCCCGCGCAAGGCAAGTATGCCAGCAGCGATGGGAAATGCAGTTCATAATTCGGTTGAGGATCTCTGCAATCTCGATCTCAACGATCGCGACAATGACGAGTCCGACTGGCTTCCGGCCACCGCCAAGGCCGTCCTCGACCGACACTGGCAGATAGAGAAGGACAACTTCCTCGAAACCCCTCGCCACCCCCGCTGGAAGGAGGAACAGATTACCAAGGCTCACGATGGCTTGATCGGCGCTCTAAACATCCTCTTCAGCAAGTCAAATCTCGATGTTCAAAATCTTTCGGAAGTCACAGTTGGGACTTGGAGAGAGGTACAATCGATCGTTTTGGCAAACGAGGGGACTCTTGTCTCCGAGTGCGGTCGTATGATGGGTCGGCTGGATTTATTAGTTGCTGATTTGGATGAAAATGGTGAATCGCGTGGCTGGATTGTCGCCGATCTGAAAACTGGCCGGCCGCCATCTCCAACGTTGAATGAGAAGGTCAGCAGACAGTTGCGATTCTATCGTGACCTGTTGAAGCAGAACAATCCGAATCATCCCCC
>DUJH01000044.1:0-4500 GCA_013329905.1 Candidatus Thalassarchaeaceae archaeon
GGAGCTCTCTTCATGATGTTCGCACATGGAATCATCAGCCCACTCCTCTTCGCGGTCGCGGGTTCATTCAAGCACCATTACCACACGCTTGAAATCGGCTCGATGCGCGGAATCGCGCATCATTCACCGTGGCTTGCCGGCCACATGATGCTCGGTTGGATGGCGAGTTTGGGCCTGCCTTTGCTCGCTGGTTTCGTGGCCGAGGTCGCGGTGCTAATCGCCTTCTGGATGACCTTCGGATGGCTAGTCATCTTACCCGCATTAACCCTCATCATCACCGCGGTTTACTACCTCACAAGCATGCAGAAAACAATCTTCGAGGGTGGCGACCCACACGTTGGAATCCTCCCCGAGAGTTTGCACGGAGAGGAGCCCCGCGACATCACTTGGCACGAGAATGCTGGTATGTTCATACTCGCTGCATTCACCGTTCTGTTCGGAATTCTACCATTCCTCTTCTGGGATATGATGTCAGATTGGTCGACCGAATTCATGCTAGAAACTCTAGTCGATGCGATGAATAGCAAGGGGGTGAAACCCTGATGTTGACTGTCGATGAGATGGAGAATTTGCTTCCAGAGATGGCACTCGTTCTCGGTATCATTCTAGCGATCCTCGTGCCTAATATCGGAAACGCAACTTTCCGAATTCCACTAACACGCATTCGCGTTCCGATCTTTATTGGCGGAAAGCGGTACAAAATGACCTCAGACCCACGCCTTCCTGGTCGCATGTCAATCGCAGTCTTCTCAGTAGCCCTCTTCTTTTCCTTCTTCGGAATCGAAGGAGCGAGCGGAGAAATCGGCGACGTGATTGAGATTACCTCGTTCAGCCGCATGATGTCAGTCGTGTTCTTCGGTTCGCTTCTGCTTGCTGCAGTCGCGACGATTTACCGAATGCCTGCGCGTCCTAACGCTCGCGCCCCGCGAGAGAGAGACACTGACTCGCGCGCGGAGGCGCTTGTCGCTGCACTGATGGACAATCGTCGTCAAGTCGACTTCCATCTCTTGCTGATGATGGTAGGATTGGGCATGAGCCTGATGGCCATGGCGTCGAATCTCTTCTTCATGTTCGTCGCTATCGAGTTGACTAGCCTCGCAGCCTACGTATTGGTCGCTTTCCACAAGGAAGAGGCGGTCGGTGGCGAGGCCGGTGCGAAGTATTTCATCGTCGGTTCAGTGTCTTCGGCCACCGGTATCTACGGTATGTCGCTGGTCTATCTGTGGTCTGGCGACCTCGACTTCGATGCCCTCGCAGCCGCTTGGGCAGCGATGGACGGCCTCGATCCATTCGCTGTCATCGGAGTCGGCCTGATGCTCGTCGCCTTCGGTTTCAAGGTCAGCGCAGCCCCATTCCACCTAGCCGCCCCCGACGCATACGCGGGAGCGTCATCGCCGGTAGCTGGCCTGCTTGCGACTGCTTCGAAGGCCATGGGATTCGTCGCCCTCTTCCGCGTCCTCATCGAGGTCACCATGCCCGAAGAGGGTGAAGCATTGTGGTTCTGCCTGCTTGCACTCATCGCCATCGTGACGATGACTTGGGGTAACCTCGCGGCGCTAACCAGTGAGAACCCAAAGCGCATGCTTGCCTACTCGAGCGTAGCCCACGCTGGATACATGCTCGCTGCGCTCGCTGCCGTCGGCAGTGGACTTGGCGACGCCTCGACCACAAAGTTGGTCCTAATTGCAATCGTATTCCACTTGACAATCCTCGTGCTCTTCAAGTTTGGAGCCTTCCTTGTCCTCGGATTGCTGGAAACTGAGGGTCGAAGCCACCGTTTGGAGGATCTCCATGGATTGGCTCGCCGTGACCCTCTAATCGCCGGCTCGATGTTCATCTTCATGTTCTCACTTGCTGGTGTTCCACCACTCTCTGGCTTCCTCTCGAAGTTACTGATGATTAATGGAATCATCAACATCAGCGCAGGCACAGGAAGCACTACCGCAGACGCAATCGTGCCTTGGGCCGAGACCGTCGATCCAGTCTTCTGGCTAGCAATTGCAATCGTTCTGAACAGTGCCCTCTCGCTATTCTACTACCTGCGACTTTGCCTTGTGATGTTCTTTGAGGAGCCTGAAGTATCGAAGCCGCTTCGCCGCGCCGGTCACTTGCGCAGGACCATCCTCGTGCTCGCAGTTCTTTCCGTCTTCTTCGGAATCGGCGCTGGCGCTGAGTTCCTTCTCGAACTCATCGAGACGGCCGTAGCCGCAATGTAAGCCTCGTGCTCCGCAGTATCAGCCACTAGCCGGGCCGCGACGGACGTCGACTCTGTCGGCTTGTTATGACTCCATTTACGAGGCATGGTTTCACATAGGGGTCGCTCGACCGACGGCCAATGGCGCGTCGTGAGGAGCGTGTGGACACAGAGTTGCTGGCGCAGCTTGAATCCGGCTCTGGCGATAAGATTCGCGTAAAACTCCCGAACAGGAAGATCAACGAGATGTTCGCCATTGCCGATCAGATTCTCGGTGGTCGCCGCGTCCGCGCTGTTTGTGAGGACGGCGAGAGTCGATTAGCTCGAATCCCAGGTAAGATGCGCCGCCGCCAATGGGTGCGCGAGGGTGATCTCATTATCCTCCAGCCATGGGATTTCCAAGATGCCAAGGCGGACGTTCGAATGCGCTACACCAAGACGCAGTCGATCTATCTCTCACGCAAAGGCGTGCTTCCCGAGATTGTCGATTTGTTCGGCATGGCCGAGGACCAATTCAACCAGAACGACGATCGCGACTCGAAAATCGATTCCACCCCAGCCGCTAAGCCGACCAGCGAGGCGGAGTCTGCTGACGAGGCAGACGATGGAGAAGATCAAGCCGAGAAGAAGCCAACCGCAGTCTGGGCTGACGACGACGACGACGACATCGATTCGTTCTTCGGGTGAGAGCGATGACGAACCCCGATTGGGAGGACTTCGATCCTGATACGCTGATGAAAGCGGCGCGGCAACACGATTGGATGATGGAGCCGCGCTTCAAGCGAATGTTCGCGGAAATCGAGGATAAGCTGCAAGGAGTGTTAGGCTCAGGTCAATACGACTGGGTTGATCGGCGAGTCTTCGATGCGGTCTTTGACCGCTCGACCTTGATGTCACTTCACAAATTGATGCAAGCGGGTGAAATCGAAACCGTAGATTACCCAATTGCTCGCGGCAAGGAGGCTCACGTTTTCCATGCGACTACCAATCAAGGTCCTGCCGCAGTGAAAATTTTTCACACGACAAATGCCGTCTTCAAGAGCCTCGCGAAATACATCGATGGCGACCCACGATTCGGTGGAATGAAGCGCCGCCATCGCGAAATCGTGAAGATTTGGGTGCGCAAAGAATACCGCAATCTGAAGCGCATGCGAAAGCATGGAATTCGAGTTCCCTCACCACGTGCAATCCTCAACAACGTCTTGGTGATGGATCTTATCGGCGATAAGGACGAACCCTCACCTCGTCTCAAGGACATCACCAT
The DNA here is from genome assembly GCA_013329905.1 of Candidatus Thalassarchaeaceae archaeon. Taxonomy (GTDB): domain Archaea; phylum Thermoplasmatota; class Poseidoniia; order Poseidoniales; family Thalassarchaeaceae; genus MGIIb-O1; species MGIIb-O1 sp8684u. The sequence continues at coordinate 3,459 of DUJH01000044.1, forward strand.
CGACGATCCGATGGGAGTCTTCGATGACCTACTCGAGATTCTTGCAGTTTGCTGGCAAACCTGTGATATCGTCCATTCGGACTTCTCTGAATACAACATTCTCTGGTACGACGGCGAGCCATGGGTCATCGATGTCGGGCAAGCCGTCGTCAGCGCGCACCCATCTTCTAACGAATTCTTAGTGCGTGATGTCACTCGCTTAGTTCAATGGATTAACCGCCAAGGCTTCGACATCCAACTCGCCGACGCACTCCTTAGAGTTCTCGAAGAACCAGTTCCAACCTATCCGCCTCTGCCGGGCGGGGATTAAAACGGGGAGGCGGGTCGCCCGCCTTCGTGGAACTGCTCGCCCGTATCCCCATGGACCGCATCGCGGTGCTCATTGGAAAGGAGGGGCGAACTCGCAAAATGATCGAAAAGGCCAGCGGAACCTCTCTTGAGATAGATTCCACAACAGGCGATGTGATAGCCGATTGGGGCGAATCAGAGGTAGATCCAATCCTTCGAATGAAGATGCCAGATGTCATCCGTGCGATAGGACGCGGCCTCGCACCCAAACGCGCAGTCAAGCTCCTCGAAGACGAGATATTCCTGCGCATGTACGATATCCGTGAGTGGGTTGGCCGCCAACCGAACCAAACTCGCAGAATGCGCAGCCGTCTCATCGGACGTAACGGACGTATTCGCAGTCTCATCGAAGAGATAACCCATACAGAGATCGCAATCTATGGTTCGACAGTCCTCGTCATCGGTGACGAGGACGGTTTAGCACTTGCAACACCCGCAATCGAGAATATACTCAACGGTTCTGAGCACGGCACCGTGCTGCACGGCCTTGAGAAGGATCGTAAGCGAATGCGAGTCAAGTCTCGCAGTCTTGAATCGTACGATACGGGCAGTGAAACCACTGATCAATTCGAGGCGTTGGTCCCTGGATTGGCAGACGCGCGTCGCCGCCGCGAGCGTCGCTACAAGGGGTCTCAAGTTGACCCCGAGAATGCTGAGGAAGTCTCCGAAATGCTCGAGCTCGCCGACGATGAAA
>DUJH01000044.1:4735-5162 GCA_013329905.1 Candidatus Thalassarchaeaceae archaeon
AGATCAAGACTCGGCTGTCGTGATGTGTGAATCAACTCTCACACTCAGGGGCATCCTCGGTGGGTTACTGAAGCCGAAGCAGGCTGATGGAGCCATCCCTGTCATCTGGTTTGAGCTTCTCCCGTCTAGGTCAAGCGTTACCGATTTCATTCTTGACAACCCTCGAACATGGTACCATTCCTTGAGGCCGTTTCTTGTGGTTCCATGTGTCTTAGTGCCGAATAACAATCTAGCAAAGAACGCCTCAACATTTGCTATGAACCAACGTGGCCTTGGGAATAGCAGTGGGATATTCATTCCCCATTCCATGGAAACGCGACCGAGGTCGCAACTGACCTCAATGGATTTGCCAGTCCTCTCGATTTCCATCGGAGAGACGATGACTTCTTCGAATGAATACAGCGAGGAGACGAAGTCACCTAATTCC
>DUJH01000063.1:0-2656 GCA_013329905.1 Candidatus Thalassarchaeaceae archaeon
CACATTGGCAAAATGAAGACTAGCAAAGCAACGAAATCTGCTTCGTTCAAACGCTCACCTCGATTATGCGAGGGTTGCTAGATGTGCTTCTGTCTGAGCCAGAGCTGTAGCGATATCATTCCAAAGGTCTTCAACGCTCTCAATACCAACACTCATACGAACGAATCCAGGAATGACTCCTGCTTCGTTGCGCACTTCTTCAGGAACGAACATGTGGCTGGAGTTGAATGGGCACTCTACCAAACTCTCTACCCCTCCAAGGCTGGTTGCTTCGAAAATTATGTCGAGATTCCTCATGAAACTCAAAGCCGCTTCGTCGCCGCCCTTGACGACGAATCCCATCATGCCGGTTCCGTGTGGAATGATGCGCTGAGCAACCTCGTAATCTGGGCTTGATGGAAGGCTTGGATGATTGACATAATCAATCATCTCGTGAGCTTCGAGACGGAGCGCGAGTTCTGCTGCATTCGCTGTATGAATCGGCATGCGCGCGTGGAGAGTTCGCATGCCGCGCTCGAGCATGTAGCACATGTGTGGGTCTGCTGCGCCGCCAAAGTGAACCTTCTTTGGGAAAATTTCCGCAACGAGGTCCTTGCGACCAACGACGAGTCCGGCAATGAGGTCTGAGTGTCCACCGAGGTACTTTGTGCCTGAATGAATCACCAGATCAAAGCCGTAATCGATTGGATTACAGGCGTATGGTGAAGCGAATGTATTGTCGACAATTGCGATTAGTCCGTGCTTTTTGGCGATAGCAGCCATCGCTTCGAGATCGCAGACCTTGATTACTGGGTTGGTGATTGTCTCTACATAGAGGATCTTGGTATTCTCTTGGATGGCTGCCTCGTAAGATGATGGATCTCGCATATCGGCCATCGTTACTCCGATGCCGAAGCGTGGAAGATCTTCTGTCATGAGACCGTAAGTTCCGCCGTAGCAATCCGCGCTGGCGACCATGTGGTCGCCGCTTGATAGAAGACCCATCAGAGTGGTCGAAATGGCTGCCATTCCGCTAGCGAATGTCTCGCCGTCCTCTGCTCCTTCGAGCTGGGCGAGCTTCATCGCCACGCCTTCTGAGTTGATGCTCGAAAGACGCGAGTAGAGGGCTGTGTGCTGGGCGCCGGCAGCCCAGCCAGCATAGGCTTCATCGGTAAGTCGGTAGGTAGATGATAGGAAGATGGGAGTGACTGCTGCTCCTTCGACATTCTGTGTGCCTGACCAAACCGCACGGGTTGCAAATTCCTTGTCGGAATGTTTCTCGTTCATGACCCTCCGAAGAGGGGGGGAGAAATCAACTGAACGCCGAGCATCTGTAAAAAACGTCGGTAAATTGACGAGTATTTCTTGATATTCCGACGTTTCGTCGGTATTGTTGAAATAGAACCGACACAACAAAGGAAGACATGGCGATGGAGGAACTGGACGAAAAGGACGTTCGAATCATGGATATCTTGAGAGGAGATTCACGAAGAAGTACTCAATCAATAGCAACCGAATTGGACATACCTCGTGTCACGGTTTTCGACAGAATTAGGCGAATGCAAGAGAAGGGCCTGATTCGCAGATTTACTGTTGAGATGGGGGCTGATGAGATGGGTTGGCAGTTGAATGCCTTCATTCTAGCGAATTGGCATGGAGATCGTGGGTTGACTGATCGGCGCGAAGTCGCGAATGAGATTTGTGACCACGAATTCGTTAAGAGTTGTCATATCGTTACAGGACAATGGGATTTCGTTATCGAAGTTGTTGCTCGCGATATGGAAGATTTAGGAGATTCTATTCTCGACCGATTGTCCTCTATCGAAGGTATGGGGCATACTCAGACGATGGTCTCGTTCTACGATTTCGAGGGGCCAGCGAGTTGGTTGGCTAGCTGGTGAGGAACTCCTTACTCGTTGGCCTAGGATGCGTAATACCCTCATCTGCTATGTCTGTCCACCCGCTTGCGAGGCAATTAATTCGAGGGAGAAGTTTGAATGCCCGACGACACTCGACGATTCTGCGGTGCTCCTGTGATTGACTACACACAACCAATCGACACCGGCGAAGTGCCCGAAAATGGGGGCGACTTCGATGTCATTGTTGTGGGAGGAGGCCCTGGTGGTTCTGCGGCTGCAGCATACAATGCAATGAACGGATGCAGGGTCTTGCTAATCGAGAAAGAAGTGTGGCCGCGAGACAAGGTCTGCGGCGATGCTGTTGGTGGAAAATCACTTTCTCACGCGAAGGAGCTTGGCGTTCTAGATCTCGTCGATGCTTCTCCTCACTACGTAGTTGACTCAATCGTCTTCGGCAGCACAAACGGCTCCGAAGTTCGAGTAATGTTGCCGAAGGAAGCCTATGCTACCAAAGGCTTGCAATCTGGCTATGCACTACCGCGCAAGCAATTCGACTGGCTGATGTTCTATCGCGCCCAGCAGATTGTTCGCGAACACGGAGGTGCGGTCATCCAAGGTTTCAGCGTGCTGGAAGTCACTCACCAAGGTGAGGGGGGTTCCGCTCACATTACTGGAGTTCGTTGTAAAGCAGGCGGTAAGAGAGGGAATGGACCCGAACTTACCTTCACCTCGCGAGTGACCATTGGCGCAGGCGGCTACAATTGCCCAGTCGCCAGCGCCATCACTAAGGAAATACACAACGAACCCTTGCGCGACGA
>DUJH01000063.1:2826-4661 GCA_013329905.1 Candidatus Thalassarchaeaceae archaeon
GAGCACTTTTGCGGAGGTTACCGCGAGTATTGGGAGGATGTCGAGGGGCTAGATGGCGGCGAGGGGCCGATTGAAATTCACTTCATCGACGAGGTCTTGCCCGGCTACTTCTGGCTATTTCCGGTCCGTGACGGCCTCGTCAACGTCGGAATCGGTATGCTGATTTCCGAACAACGCAAGCAGAAAGGAATGAAGAAATCACTCAAGAAGATTCAGGAATGGGTCATCAAAGAGCACCCTCGGTTCAGCAAGCGATTTGCTAATGCAAAGATGTTGGAGGGTTCAGCCAAAGGTTGGCAACTTCCATTCGGCTCGCCGAGGAAGAAGGCCCCCTCCTACCAGCCACGTCGTAATGCAATGGCCGGCGCAATGACTGTTGGGGATGCGGCGAGCCTCGTTGACCCTTTCAGTGGTGAAGGGATTGGAAACGCGCTGCTCTCGGCGAAGATGACTAGCGCGCACTTCGACCGCGTCGCGCACGCAGAAGGATTTCCAGAAAGTGTCGCGGTCGACTACATGACTGAACTTTGGGACGCTCTGGGTAAAGAATTGACCAATTCGACCAAATTGCAGCGGATGATGAAATGGAAGCGTCTGTGTAATTTGGTGATTGGAAAGGCATCGAGGAAACCAGCCATCGGCGAGCTGATGTCGGAGATGATTGCGAGTAAAGAAACACAGCAAGTTTTGTGGAATCCATGGTTCCTGTTCAAGACAATCGTGCTTCCGTAGGTGATTCGATGACGCTCGAAAAGACTCTGGATGGAATCAAGGCGATATTCCTTGACTTAGATGGGACGATCTACCTTGGTGACACTCTAATTGAGGGTTCTCTGGACTTTTTAGCGCGGCTCGAGGGAGCTGGGATTAAGCGTTATTTCCTCTCGAATAATTCGAGCCGCTCGGTCAAGCAATATGTTGCGAAGCTGCACGGCATGGGAATCCCAGCGACTGCCGATGACGTGCTGCTCTCGACTCACGATTTGTTGACTTGGTTGAATGGTGAAGATGTTACTGAAACCTATCTTGTCGGGACTGAAGGGATGAGAGAGATGCTCGAGGAAGCAGGCGTTTCGACTGCATCTGCTGACCCCCAGTACGTCGTTTTGGGTTATGATACTGAGATTACTTACGAGAAATTGTCTCGCGCAAGCGTGCTAATGCATCGTGGTATTCCGCTCGTGGTAAGCCATCCGGATATGGTCTGCCCTTCCCCAGATGGTGGTTTACCTGACACTGGCGCCTACATGGCGCTATTTGAGGCGACTACGGGAGTCAAGCCGACGCATGTAACAGGTAAGCCGAATGCTGGAATGATTCTGCATAAGGTGGAGGAACTTGGACTCGAGCCGAGTCAGTGCGCGATGGTTGGAGACAGGCTCTACACGGACATGGAGATGGCTGATCGCGCGGGCGTTCATGGAGTGCTTGTATTGTCGGGCGAGGCTACGCGGGAAGATCTTGTATCGGCAACACAGAATCCGAGTTTGGTTGTGGGTTCTGTAGCCGAACTTTGTTGCCGAAGTTGCTGAGATAACCTTCATCCGAAGTTCTTCTCGTGGGCAATTGTGCGCAAAGCTTCCTTCGTCGTCCTACTCTTGATGGCCGCATCGTTTGCGGGCTGCTCCGGGGAAGATAATTCGGTTCCAAATACAGACTACAAAGATGAGGAAATTTCCGACCTGAATCAGAGATTAAATGAGTCTGGTGATACTATAGAAAGTCTAGAAGAAATAGTTTCAGAATTGCAAGAGTTGTCAGACCAAGTTCCTGCTCTTCAAACAACTATCTCCAATTTGAATGAAGATATTACGGAGTTGAATGGTAATATTTCC
>DUJH01000063.1:4954-9535 GCA_013329905.1 Candidatus Thalassarchaeaceae archaeon
CTTGAAGAAGATTCGGACGAAGCAAGAGAGAATGTACAGGAGTTGCGAAGTCTTGCTGATTCACTCAATTCAACGATTCTTGAGTTGCAGAACCAGATTACCACTTACAACGTGATAATTTCAAATCTTGAAGCGACTAGAGATTATTATTACGAGAGAGTAGAAGAATTGGAAGATAGCGTTGAGGATTTGGAAGAACAAATTTTCGAATTGCAAAACTCTCAGCTTGAATGTGATGATAGTACATACGAGGATAACGGAGTCTGCCGATCAGGTGGGATTGTTTGGGTTAGTATTCCATTTGAGGCGGGATTTATCGCCAATATCACTCAGAGTTTTCATGGGTATTACAGCCACAATGGAGTAATGCTCTACGCTGTGGACTTCCCTGTGGATGAAAATACAACAATTGCTGCGGCATTACCTGGCGTTGTAATTGAGGTTGTAGAACATCACACAGGAGGTTGTCCTTCAGCAGATTGTGTAAATCAATCAAACTACGTAATCATCGACCATGGAGATTCTACTTTCGGGATGTATGCACATCTCACCTACAATGGAGTCTTGGTCGATGTTGGCGATATTGTCCATCAGGGCCAGCCGATTGCCCTCTCCGGAAACACCGGTTGGAGTACAGGACCTCATCTTCACTTCGAAGTAAAAGACATCTACGGACAGTCGATGCCTGTTAGATTCAATGAGTTATCTTCTTTGACCAATGGAGTCGCTTTTTGGGGCGCTTCGGTGGTATCAAACAATACTCAAAGTGGGCAGGGAGTTAACCATACTACTTCGACGTGTGAAAATGAACTATTCCTCTCGTTTGGAATCTTGTTGAATTCAGATATCCCTTGTTCTGTAGCGCAATTGGATACTGCGTACGCCCTACAAGGTTGGACTTACGGGGCGTCTGGAAGGGTGGGGGTCGGACAATACGACATTAGTGCAGGGCAGTGGAGCTACTGGTGTTACTATTCGAATTCAAACGGCTGGTTTGATATCGATCTTTCATTCAGTTCCTCCACGCATGAGGACTCTACTTACTTCATGGTCTACTCTGCTGATGCAAACTGTGTGTCATACCAAGCGTGGGATGCTTCAATCGGATTGTGGCTAGAATAATCGGTGATGTATCCTAAGTTGTCGAACTCGACACGTTGGGTTGTCGAAGTCGACAGGTTTCTCATCGAATTAGAGACGCGCCTGTTTCAGTTCGAATGAGCTTTCCATCCTTTTTGGTGTGGACCGCCATCACAGCCTCTCTAGTGCCGTCAGGAAAATCCATCATTGAGTGCTCGACGAGGATTTCGTCGTTCTCATAGATGCATCTTGGTTCGCTAATCACAACTTTTGTGTTTGCCATCATACTGACCATCATCTCGCTCATCTGAGTCTTATTCATAGTAGTCCCAGATTGGTGGCGGACGAATTCGTAATCATCGTGTAATGCCTTTGTGTAATGCGCCGCATCCCTTTCTTCCATTGCCTTCATCATTAGTTCGTAAACTCCCATGAGGTTCCGTGCAATAGATGGATATTGAGCGTTTCCTAGTCTAATTCAATGGGAAAAAGGTAGCCAATTGAGGAAAGGGGGAATGGCCCGCTGCGCAGGAGGGTTACGAAATGATGTGCGCGCCCATCCGAGAGGGGTGGGATTCAATAGTGGATGTGTGAGAACTACGCTACGTGGAGAAGGATTGGAACGTTCAGGATGGTTCGGACTGCGATTTGAATGCGCTCCCACTAGTAAGGACATGGCCGGGGCTGTCGCCTCATGTTGAGGCGGTCGAACGGTTGGTTCTCATGGGGGCGATAGAAGATGATGAGTTGCGTGATGTGCTCATGCGCACACCGCGCGGTGTCCACGCCTTGCCTTTACCGATAGGCGATGAAGGCGTGAATATCGAGAGTAGCGCTCTGCGCATGCCTTGGTGGTCTGACGTCAGTGCTCCCAACTCTTTGTTGCCTGGAATTTACGAGACTGCTCAAGTGATTCAGATGCTTGAGTTGGAGCGTGGTGATTCTGTGATGCTCGTCGCGCCGCGAGGCAATTGGTGGACTGAGGTGCTGATGCAACTCGGCGCTGGTCGTCTGCGAATCATCGAGGTGGACGATGGTAGGCGTGTAGAATTACGAAGGCGCTGGGAAGAGATGCGATTGAGTCTCGTCGCGGATGCTGTTGGGTGTGAAATCGAATGGTGTGGGCTTGATGAGGCGTACAAGGGGACACCAGAGGAAGGTTGGGATCGGATTCTAGTCACTGGAGGTTTGCCTCGAGTGCCGATCGGCTTGCTGACGCGACTTTCATTCGAAGGCACTGCGGTCGCGGCTATCGGAGAGGAGAAGGGGACTGTGCTGCAGACGATTACACGGAAAGCCGAAGGGGAATTCCAAGCCCAATGGCTGGCGATTTGGAATGTTGATATGATTCAGGCGGAGGCTGCGAATACGCTTTGTGATTTAGCGCCGATAAATTGGAAATCTCAGAGTTCAGTGGGGGCTTCACTCGCCAATAAGGCGGCTTGGATGCACGCTAATGATGACCCCACTAGGGATCGGCTCGGGCCGGCCGCCTTGCTCGACATGATTGAAGATGTTTGGAGTGAGGTCGAAGCTACGACTCGCGGCTCGGGTATTGAGGTAGGAATTCGAGAGGTCTTGGCGCAGGATCTGTTCCGTATGGGAAATGTTCTGCAGAGATTGGGCATCCTGCGGGTTGCGGCCGAACATCACGGCACCTCCTTCCAACTGAGTCCGTCTCCTGAGGCCGCTTGTTACCTTGGGATGACGTTCTCTGAGGATGAGGAGGATGGTTTGGCTTGGCAGAGGCGGGCCATCGAAACAAATCCAGATTATGGGGGTTCGTGGAATGAAGTCGGCGAGGCTTTGCTACAACGAGGTGAGGCAGAGAGAGCAATCGAATGGTTCCGTGGGGCGATTAATTCTGTGAATTATTGCGAAAGAGGTGCGGCTTGGGCAAATCTTGCCCGCGCCCATTTGGAAATGGGGCGGACAACTTCGGCCTTGTTTGCTGCACAGGAGGCCGCTGCTCTGATGCCGAATGAAAAAGAATTAGATGGATTACTCGAGCAATTGACCGATGGCTTGGCTTGAGTCAGGGTTGAAGCGTCAGTGTCTATCGCGATGCGATGGTAACGGTTGTCACCGGCGCGTCCGGCTATATTGGCAGCCATGTGGTTGCGAACCTATTGGCCCGTGGTGCGACGGTTCGGGCTACGGTTCGAGACGCATCGGATCCTGAACGGGTCGATCATTTACGAGCTTTGACAGTGGCTGAGGGGGGCTCGCTGGAAATTGTCGAGATGGATCTCTTCGACTCCGATTCAGTTGATGCTGCAATCGCTGGATGCACAGACCTGATTCATACTGCAGCCAGCGTCATCGTTCGCTCTCGCGAACCTCAGACTAAGATTGTCGACCCGAGTGTCATCGGGACTCGGAATGTAGTCGCCGCGGTCGAGAAGGCCGGAAGCGTAGAGCGCTTCGTCCACACATCATCGACCGCTGCCATCCGCCCAATGGATTGGGAAGATGGCACGACGCTGACAACCGATACTTGGGCGGATGATGCCACTCTCGATGCTAACCCGTATGGTCTTGCAAAAGTAAGCGCCGAGCGCATAGTACGCGATTGGCACGCAGGGCAACCAGAAGATGCTCGTCCTCGCCTCGTCACAATCCACCCATGCATGGTCTTCGGGCCACCAATGTCGCCACGCCATCTGCGCGGCTCGCTAGCCCTACTGATGGCAATGGTTCGACGAGATGTGCCACTCAATCTGCCAATGCAAGTTTCGATTGTCGATGTTCGCGATGTGGCCGAGGCACACGTTCGTGCACTCACCGGCGGTGAAGATGAGGGTCGCTACCTCACAGTCGCCGGTGATATGATGATGAATGAAATGGCAGAGGCCCTGAAAAACGCTCACCCAGAAAGGAAATGGGTGACTTGGACTGCACCATATTGGCTCTCCTTGGTCGCAGCAGTATTTCATCCGAAAATCGATGTTTCTTGGGCTCGCAGGCACTTGAAGAACAAACTCTACTGGGATGCGAGCCCAGCGGAGAATGACCTCAACATGGAATGGAGAGAGCCTCTGGAATCAATCCTCGATACAACTCCATCTATCTTCGAGAATAATTGGGATTGAGAGGAAAGTGGGCTCCTCTACCTGCGCAACGCACGCATCAAGTTTAGACCGCTGCGCCGGACCCGCAACCGATGCGGAGCGTCGCGCTGCTATTCACCCTCTTACTCATCGCCCCCGCAATAAGCGGCTGCTTCGGCGGAGACGATGCTCCTGAACCTGAACCCGAAGGGCCGTTTGTCTTCGACCAAGGCGCAATCCCAACTACCACTTGGTATCACTATCCTGGCACCGTCGGATCACCCGGCGCTATCGATGCGACCGACGCCGCAGCAGTCGCTGCGGCCAATATCACACAGAACCTAACTGATGGAAGCACCCCGTTCTTCACGCAAGGAACGTATTACGGAACGGGGTTCGACACTTTCGAACCAACCATTGGAGTGACTGGTTCGGGCGCGATTTTCTTCAC
>DUJH01000063.1:9730-10099 GCA_013329905.1 Candidatus Thalassarchaeaceae archaeon
CATTATCCGCTCGCGCGATCAGGGACAGACGTGGGAGGATGTCGGGCCGTTCTTAGGGGGAGGCGATGGGGGATCTGGTCAAACCCAGAATTCGAATGATCCTTACATTTATGTCGACAAATTCACTGACCGTTTAGTCAAATTTGATATGCACGCTCTTGCGGTAATTAATGTCGAATATTCAAACAATGATGGAGAAACATGGAGCACTCCTTTTCCAACACATGGATATGCAGTACCACAAGATCACCAAAGCATAGCCTCGATGCCACACCCCAATGCCATCGTGGGTGAAGTTGTCTACGTTTACTGTATCAACACAGGTTCGCCTGCAGCAGGCGCGCAGTGTTCCAGATCATTGGATGGTGG
>DUJH01000063.1:10268-11844 GCA_013329905.1 Candidatus Thalassarchaeaceae archaeon
CATACATGGGACGCTCAGCAGTTTGGTTACCCAACAGAGAGCTTCGGGAATCAGTGCTCTGGGCTTCACGGACACGTCGCCGGAGGGTCTGATGGTTCGATATATCGAGGGAACCCCTCCTGCGAAGGGCCTGCGGTGTACGCCTCTCATGACGGGGGCTACACGTGGAGCGAGCACACGATAACCACCGAAGTGGGGATGCAGCAGGGGTGGCATGCTCACGAGGTAGCGGTAGCGATTGATGAGGGGGGTAATGTTCACGCAACTTGGATTTCAAACGACCAGATGCCTTGGTATGCTTACTCGCGCGATCAAGGTGTGACTTGGTCGCAACCGATGATGGTAGCCGCTCCTGGCGTGAGTGAGACTGGTTTTCCAACGATTTTTGCCGGAGATGAAGGGCGTGTAGTAGTCGGCTATATCGGTGAGGTCAACGATTGTGAAGGCGGGGGCAATAATACCACTGAGGATAATTCCTCGACTTGCGGATGGGGCGGATACATGGCTGTGATGACTAATGCCTTCGCGGATAATCCTCTAATCACGAGCGTTGTCGTCAATATGCCTGAGGACGCCTTGGATATTACCTCAGATTGTGGTAATGTGAGGTGTGGTGGATTTGGTGATTTTATCGATGTTGAACTGGACGATGAAGGGCGGCCTTGGATTGCGCTGGCGCATAATGCGGCCGGCACGCAAGAGGCTGTAATTGGAACTTTGATGACTGGGCCGGCACTTTACGGAGAACTCGTTCAGTTGCCCGATTTACCTGCTGGTGGCTCCTCGTCATTGAAGATGTGAGAATGCGAGCATCTGATGTATCAAGTCGAAGCCGGCGAAATATGCGCAGTGCCACCGCAGCAGTCGTGTTGCTGATGTTGGCTCCAATGCTCACGGGCTGCTTCGGAGGCGGAGAGGAGCCTCTGGATGAGCCTGAGAATGTATTCGACACACTCTGTCCAGAAGGTATTGCGAGCAATGTTTGGTATCATTACGCGAATGCGACCGATGCTACTACCATATCGAGCGTTTTCAATGGAAGCGATGTATTGGTCGGCAACAATGCGCCAGTTTGTGCTCTCGGAACCTACTATGGGATTGGGATGTCTACCTTTGAGCCAACTATTGGAATCACTTCTGCCGACAATCTGTTTGTCACTAGTTGGGGTAATGGAGACAGTGGATCGACTGCGATTGTTCGCTGTTCCGGACTAATTGGGATGATTGGTACTGTTGAGTATGATTGTATGGATGTCTACAATCCGCCTACAGTTCCTGTGGCGAATTCGAATGACCCCTATGTCTACGTCGACCCATGGACTGACCGAATAATGAAGTTCGATATGCACGCTTTGCTGGGAATGACTGTCGAATGGTCAGATAATGAAGGGCAGAGTTGGAGCCCTCCAACCGTAGCCACAGGAACCTCGATTCAAGATCATCAAACAATTGCTTCGTCCCCATATCCTGCTGTCCTCCATCCAACAACCTGGGTCTTCTGCATCAACGGAAATTGGCAATCACCTCTATGCTCTTCCAGTTTTGATGGAGGACTGACTTGGACTCAACAAGTCCC
>DUJH01000063.1:11990-13498 GCA_013329905.1 Candidatus Thalassarchaeaceae archaeon
GACTTGGACTCAACAAGTCCCCGGTACTCCTCTAAACTGCAACAGTGGGGGGTTAACTGGTCACATGATTGGTGCAAATGATGGGAATTTGTATCGTGGGAATCCGGGGTGTGATGGTGAAGGATATTCGATATATCGCACAAGAGATGGAGGGTTGACTTGGACTGAACACCCACTTCCCACAGAAACAACTGGTACTGCGGATACTTGGAACTTTGAAGAAGCTCAAGTTCATCCTGATGAGGAGAACAATTTGCATGCAATGTGGATGGGAATCGATAACATGCCTTACTACTCATACTCCAGAGATGAAGGAGATACTTGGTCAGACCCGTTGATGGTTGCTCCGCCGACTAACCTCGTAGGAACTGGTTTCCCTGCTATCTCAGCGGGAGGAGAAGGTAGAGTTGCTCTAGCCTACTTGGGAGATTCCGGCAACAATACTTGGAATGGTTACATCTCAATTATCACTGATGCGTTCTCGGATAATCCATTGATCACAACAGTTCAGGTGAATGAATTTGGAGACCCTCTGGACACAACCGCTGACTGTGGTTACAATAGGTGTGGTGGGTTTGGTGATTTCATTGATATTCTCGTCGACCAGCATGGCCGACCTTGGTTTGGACTATCGCACAATATCNNCGTCGATGAGGGAATCTTCGGAACTATTGCTATTGGACCGAGTCTTCGGGGCCCACTCGCACCACTCCCTGAAATGCCACTAGGAGGACCTTCGACATTGCTCAGTGACCCAAGCGGCGGCAATTCAAGTGTTCAGAGTTGAGTGAATAGACTCCAGGCTTGGTAGGCATAGCCTGCGGCGAATCCTAACATCAGCACGCNNTGGTTTGGACTATCGCACAATATCGTCGATGAGGGAATCTTCGGAACCATTGCTATTGGCCCGAGTCTTCGCGGCCCACTTGCCCCTCTCCCTGAAATGCCACTAGGGGGTCCATCGACATTGATCAGTGACCCAAGCGGTGGCAATTCGACTGCTCAAAGTTGAGTGAATAGACTCCAGGCTTGGTAGGCATAGCCTGCGGCGAATCCTAACATCAGCACGCCGCATACACTGAGTGCTGCTCTGTAACCGCGCTCAGAGAATTGTCCGCGTGCGCGGTCGAATGCGTAGGCAATAATCGCCTTGACCAGCATGATGGTGAAGAGGAAGGTTAGCGCGTAGGCAATCGGTGCTAGAGGTTCGGTGGCGGCAGCGGAAGCCATGAGGGGGCCGCCGATGAGGAACCAGAACACATACACATGCGGGTTCAGTAGATTGGTGATTACACCGCGTCTAAAAGAGCCCGTCGGCAGGGGGGCATCTTCGTCGTAAGTAGGTGGATCGATGCCAAAGCATTCGAGGCCCATCTTGAACAGAAACGCGGCACCGAGGGCTGAAATGAGCAATAAAGCGAGCGGATTAGTCGCAAACCAAGCGGCGGCGAATAGACTGACGATGACGAGGGGGCCATCGGTAAATATCGGAGCCGCCGCAGTCCACA
>DUJH01000063.1:13512-13632 GCA_013329905.1 Candidatus Thalassarchaeaceae archaeon
TGGATCGATGCCAAAGCATTCGAGAGCCATTTTGAACAGAAATACGGCGCCGAGGGCCGAAATAAGCAGTAAAGCGAGCGGATTAGTAGCAATCCAAGCGGCGGCAAAGAGACTGACGAT
>DUJH01000063.1:13733-17491 GCA_013329905.1 Candidatus Thalassarchaeaceae archaeon
TTGATTCCCTCGACTACTCCGAGTGTTGCTCCTGCAACAGCGAGGCCGAGGATTAAATCGAGTTGCACGGGAGCAATCGAACTAACGGGTGGCTATAGCAATCTTGGCTAATAGATGGAGAATCTCCACGTATAGCCAGATGAGAGTCACCATCAATCCGAATGCAGCTCTCCATTCGAGCTCTTTAGGAGAACCTGAAAGTACGCCTCGCTCGATGAAATCAAAATCTGCTGCTAAACAAAAAGCGGCGATGCCGATTACGAATACTGAGAATGCAATCCCAATAGGACCTGCTCCATGGATGTAAGGAATTTCAAAACCGAAAAGAAAGCCTATGGCTGTAATTAAGTAAACAAACAGAATTCCCAACAGTGCGGACCTTACGGCGATTGCAGTATTGCGATCCCAGTGTATCAAGCCAAATCTGTAAAGAGTAATCATCGCCCCTAAAATGCAGAACGTGAGAAGCGCTGCAACTATTCCAATTCCTGCCATACCATCGATTGATTCGTAAAACCAAGTTATGCCTCCGAGAGCCATCCCCTCAAATGCTGCATAAATGCAAATTAGAATCGGGTTGGTAGAACGGGTGAATATCACAATCATTGCTGTGATGAAACCACCTATCCATCCAATCATCATCAAAGGCATTAATTCAGGCATACCAAATGCCGTAACTAATGCTGTGAGAACTGTAATACCAAGTAGAATTCCTGTTTTCTCGGCCGTCCCTTCTATTGACATAGTGGTGGATTCATCTGCAATGTCAAAGCCATCCCACCATGGCTTCTCTTGATATGAAGAAGGGGCGAATGTCTCGTCGTTCAATGCTGGATTGCCGGAGCGCATCATTAGAGGTGCCTCAAACTAGGACCCTCAAAAGGTTCATCGCGGAAAATCGAAAATTTCGACTAGAGTAGTGGTTTCAGATGCTTGCCGGTGTAACTGTGTTTGTTGCTTGCGACTTCCTTGGGAGTGCCCTCTGCGACAATGTCGCCACCATGCTCTCCACCTTCTGGTCCTAGATCGAGAACCCAATCGGCGCATTTCACCACGTCGAGGTGGTGTTCGATGATGATCACCGTGTGACCATTACGTCGCAATCTCAGAAGAACTTCGATGAGTTGATGGACATCTGACATCGCCAATCCTGTAGTCGGTTCATCGAGAATATACACTGTATGTTTGCGGGCGGGACGGTGCAATTCCGACGCCAATTTCACCCGTTGGGCCTCACCGCCCGAGAGTGTCGTCGCTGGCTGACCGAGGCGAATATAACCCAGTCCAACATCCTTCAGCGTCGAAAGTATTCGATGGATGCTGCGTTGATTCTGGAAGAACTCGTTCGCCTCTTCCACTGGCATTTCAAGAATGTCATGTACAGTTTTTCCGCGCCATTTGACCTCGAGAGTTTCGCGGGTGTAGCGTTTGCCTTTGCAGATGTCGCAGGTGACCCAGACGTCGGGTAAGAAATTCATTTCGAGCTTCATCGAGCCGGCTCCCTTGCAAGCTTCGCACCTCCCTCCCTTGACGTTGAATGAGAAGTGCCCTGGCTGGTAACCGCGTTCGCGGGCGAGCTTGGTTTCAGACAGCAGAGTTCGAATCGGTGTGAACGCCCCCGTATATGTCGCTGCGTTAGAGCGGGGGGTGCGGCCGATGGGAGATTGATCAATGACAATCACCTTGTCAATTTGTTCGATTCCTTCGATACGGTCGTGTCTTCCTGGAGTCGTGTCGGCTCCGTGTAATTCGCGGAGCAAAGCAGGCGCAAGTGTTTCTGTGATGAGTGATGATTTGCCTGATCCTGAGACTCCTGTGACTGCTATCATGCAGCCTAGTGGTATGTCAACGTCGATGTCGCGCAGGTTGTTTTGGCGGGCACCGCGAATTGTCAACCAGCGATCTTCGTCAGGAGTTACTGGGTCTTCGGGTAGTGGGATTTCGCTGCGACCGGAGAGGTAGGCTGCAGTGATGCTGTCTTTGGATGTGAGCAGCGTGTCGATGTCGCCATTTGCTACTACCTCACCTCCATCTCTACCGGCACCGATTCCCATGTCGACGAGCCAATCTGCCTGACGCAGCGTAGCCTCATCGTGCTCGACTACGAGTAGAGTGTTGCCAAGCTCTGTGAGTTCTCGGAGAGTCGAGAGAAGACGGTTGTTGTCTCTTGGATGCAAGCCGATTGATGGCTCGTCGAGGACGTACATGACTCCTGTTAAGCGAGTTCCAATCTGAGTCGCAAGGCGGATGCGTTGGGATTCCCCCCCTGAAAGTGTGCTTGCTCGGCGATCGAGTGTTAGATAATCGAGGCCAACGAGCGCGAGAAAACGCAATCTTGCCTCAATTTCTTTGATCACCTCACTACCGATGAATAGGCTGCGCTCGTCGAAGTGTTCGGTGATTTGGACAATTTCTGTTGTTGGGATATCGCGCTCGATGAGTGACCAAGTGTCGTCGGTTGTGCCGAGGCGCCAATTCTGCACTACAGCCAGCGCCTCGATGACGCTGCATGCTGAGAAAGCGGGGAGAGTAACTCCCCCAACCGTCACTCCACTTACAGCAGGATTGAGTTTGCGCCCATTGCAATCAGGGCAGTGCTCGTCAGTCATGTAAGAAGCGAGGCGGGAGCGCGTGCGGTCTGAGGCAGTCTCGGTGTAGGTACGACGGATGCGCGCGAAGACTCCTTCCCAAGGACGAGTCATTTGGTAGGCGGAGCCTTTCTCTGAAGTAAATTCAAAATTAATCGCAGTGCTTCCAGTGCCATAGAGAAGGACGTCTTTGGAATCATCATCGAGGTCCCCAAATGGGATGTCGGATGGAATTCCGTAATGCTGGCATACCTGTGTCATCTGTTTTCGATACCAGCCTGACATCATCGAGCTGCGGAATGGTCGGATACAACCCTCCTCAACTGTTGCGAGTCGATCGATGACAAGATCGTTGGAGAACTCTCGTTGAATCCCCAAACCTTGGCAGGCAGGACAAGCCCCTAGGGGGTTGTTGAATGAGAAAACGCGAGGGCTCACCTCAGGAAGGAAGGATCCGTGATCAGGGCAGGCAAACTCCTCGGTGTAAGCGATAGTTTGGCCTATTTGTGTCTGGAATTTCTGGGCTTTTGCGTCCTCGCCTTTCTCGGCTACTGGGGCTTCAAGGCTCTCAATTGCCACCGCCCCACCACCAAGTCGCATGCCTTCAGCGACGGCTTCTGTGAGGCGTTGTTTTGCTGCGCGGGAAAGGCGTAATCGGTCAGTTCTAACGTCGATATCGTGCCTCAGATTCTTCTCAAGTATTGGCGGGTCATCGAATTCCGCTTCTCGCCCGTTGACTCTTCCGTGAAGATATCCTTGCTCGACAAGTGCCTTGAACAGGTCTGCGTGGGTTCCCTTACGAGCGCGGACAGTCGGCGACCAGATCGCTATCGCGTGCCCTTCGAAACGCCAGAGCACGTCGTCGACAATTTCCTGGACTGTTCTTCGTGCAACTTCCTTGCCGCATTCTGGGCAGTGTGGAAGACCTACTCGCGCCCACAGTAGACGGAGGTAATCCATGATTTCAGTGACTGTCGCTACCGTTGAACGGGGATTGTGGCTACCCTGTTTCTGATCAATGCTGATGGCTGGTGAGAGGCCTTCGATGCTATCGCAGTCCGGCTTTTTCATCTGGCCGAGGAATTGCCGCGCATAGGATGAGAGGGATTCGACGTAGCGGCGCTGCCCCTCAGCGTACAGAGTGTCGAATGCGAGGCTAGATTTGCCACT
>DUJH01000063.1:17698-18307 GCA_013329905.1 Candidatus Thalassarchaeaceae archaeon
ACATCAATATCACGAAGATTGTGAGTTCGCGCACCCTTGACAACTATCCAGCCGTCTTCGGCTACGCCGTTCTTACTTATCCCAGCCAAGGCTTTCCCCTCCTACGGTACATTACGGTGAGAGAGATTGTCCTTGAAGTCATGTATTGTGATTACTGTTTGTTTGGGTAATATTACTCACTGATCTGTGTAAAAATAGTCTACTGTTTGGGCACCTTTACCCCCACTGCCCCATGGATCTCGTGACTTAGATTTCTTGGAGCGGGACAATTGCTTGTTTAGTAAAACAGCAGACAATAGAAGTGAGCTCGAGGCAAGTATTCCTACTAGGATTTCGAAGTTGTTCATATCCGTCGCTTGGATGGTTAGTATATGATGTGCTGTTTGTAAGTTGAATATGAAAAATGCTGTAAAAGCGAGATATTCTCTAGATGAGCCAAAGTGCGTCGATTATGTCTCCTGCTTTTCCATCGGTATCGGGTGGAAGTAATGTCAGGCCGTTATGAGCGACCATGCTGTGGATATTTCCACTGCCCTGATGCGTGTGGGTAGTCGCGATTAGTTCGCCGTTCTCTGATGTTATCCTAATTCTCCTTAGGCAAAGTTTGCC
>DUJH01000063.1:18559-21243 GCA_013329905.1 Candidatus Thalassarchaeaceae archaeon
TATCCATGGTGCAACTAGGACGTGGAATACTACTAGACTGCTGACTGGGTTTCCTGGTAGGCCGAATAAGGGTGTATTCTTCCAAGTCCCAAAGAGAGGCGGGCCTCCTGGCCTCAGCTTCATTCTCCAGAAGGAAATTTCTCCTTCCTCCTCCATGATCTTCCTCACAAGGTCCCATTCTCCCATACTAACCCCTCCACTAGTGATGATCGCGTCGCAATCGGCGAGGGAGTCGAGGGTGTTGCGTAGGTTGTCGAGTGAGTCCTCCACCGCATCATAGCGCACCGCTTCGCAGCCCATTTTCTCTACTAGGCTTGCCAGTGCATGAGAATTTGATTCGTGAATTTGTCCGGGCTCAAGTTCGGCGCCGGCAGGAACCAATTCATCTCCGGTTGAGATAATGGCGATGCGTGGTTGAGTGACGACTTCGACCTCGCCATAGCCCATTGTTGCAGTCAGGGCAATACTGGCTGGCGTGAGTTGGGCACCCGATGGAAGTGCTTCTTCTCCTTCTGTTAGATTCTCGGCGCGCCTGCGGATATATCCTGGTCGCGCCGGCCCTTCAATCGTCACAATGTTGTCAACAACACTCGTATCTTCGACCATGACGATGGCGTCCGCGCCCATAGGAATGGGAGCGCCAGTCATGATTCGACTGGCCTGCCCCTTTCCAACCACTGGAAGATTCGCTGAGCCGGCCTGGGAGGTCCCGACAATCTCGAGTTTTGTGCCAGAGTCCACACAATCCTCTGCCCGCACCGCGAATCCGTCCATTGCAGAATTATCGAAGCGAGGATCGTCGACTTTCGAGGCGAGACCCGAAGAAAGAACTCGGCCTCTAGCCTCGTCTAAACTGACTGATTCTGTACGGCGAGGCAGCGGCACTTCACAAGCCAATTCAATGGCCCGCTCCAACGAAACGCCCCGCTCCACGAACCGGCAGACACCGCCTCGTTGAAGTGTTCTTCCCGTCTCCTCCGTCCGTGCTCGGAACTGAGGAGGTCGCGATTTCGCTCGCTCTCCTCCTTGTTGCCGCACTCTACTCTTCAGTCGGTCATGGCGGAGCGTCTGGGTATCTCGCCGTGCTCTCCCTCACCTCCTTTGCAACGATGGAGGGTGCTTGGTTGAAGCAACACGCTTGGTGCCTGAATCTCATCGTCGCTGCTATCGCATTTTACCACTATCAACGGGCTGGGCACCACATCCCTCGGCTAACTGCAATATTCGTCGCCGCAAGCGTCCCCTTGGCTCTTCTCGGTGGTTACCTTAGTGTCGATGGCGTGGTTTACGACACACTTCTCTCGCTAACGTTGGTATGGGCTTCTTTTCGCTTGCTGGGCATCGGGCAAGATATCGATGGTTTGCCTTCTACAGATCCTTCGCTCGCTCAAGCTATGCCCTTTGGAGCTGGAATCGGTTTGGTAAGTGGTTTGGTTGGTGTAGGTGGTGGAATTTTCCTCTCTCCATTGATTATGCTCAAGCGCTGGGCGGCGCCGAAGACTGCCGCTGCGACTGCCGCCCTATTCATCTGGGTGAATTCAGCGGCAGGCCTAGTCGGGTCTTCACTCTCTGGACAATGGATGGTTGAGCCGACTACACTTGCGCCCTTTGCTGGCGCAGTTCTCATTGGAGGCTTCGTCGGTTCTCGATTAGGTGCGGAAATCGCTGATCAGCGCACCGTTCGGTTGGTTCTAGTTGTCGTGCTGCTTCTCGCTGCGGGCCGACGATTAATCGAAGTGGCCGGTCTGTGATAGAGTAGGGGCCGTGAGTTACTCGGAACTTAGATTCAAAGGCCAATCATGTCGGAGTGCCCACATTCAGGGTAAGCGCACTCGACCTTGTAGCGGTCTCTCTTTGGGCGGGGGATCTGCATCATTGAGCCGCACATCGAACATTGGTGGTTGATAATTTCAGGTTCTTTCGGGCCACTCGCTTCCATATCTTCGAGGATTGTTCCATGAACTGTCCAGCCCAGTTCGTCTTTGTATTGATTGTCGGCCTCAGAAATCTCCGACTCCCGTAGTCCGAGTTTGATTCGGAGTCGGCGCTTGCGCTTCTTCTTGGAACTCGGCGCGCCCTTTGGCTTGCCCTTCGGAGGGCCCTTAGGCGCACCTTTCGGAGGTGGGCCCGCTGGCCGCTTCTTACCTGGAGCAGGACGTTTGCCTGCAGGAGGAGGGGCCCTCCTCTTTCCTGGAGGTGGTGGCGCTCTCCTCTTTCCTGGAGGTGGTGGTGCTCTCCTCTTTCCTGGAGGTGGTGGTGCCTTGCGCTTGGCCGGAGGTGGAGGAGGGGCGCCGCCTTTCTTTGGAGGCGGAGGTGGTGGAGGGGGGTTCTCGGCCATGGCAATCATCCCATGGCAAAGCCGGTGATGCTATGAAATAATCGGGGCGTTGATGCTTTACTTAAGCGGGGAATTCCAATAATGAAATGCTTGGGATTGGTGATATTGCTCTCTTACCATCTAAACCATCTAACTCGATCAAGAACAGGGCACCCACTATCTCTGCACCTGCTTGTCGGCAAAGTTCCGCGCAAGCATTGACTGTTCCCCCTGTTGCTAGTAAGTCGTCCACGATTACCGCTTTTTCACCTGGCTTCAGGGCGTCCTCATGCATTTCGAGGGAGTTCGTTCCATACTCAAGTGAATATTCCACTCTCATTTTCGAGGCTGGTAATTTTCCTGGTTT
>DUJH01000063.1:21547-23302 GCA_013329905.1 Candidatus Thalassarchaeaceae archaeon
GCAGAGAGGAGAGAACCGTCGGACAAGACAGGTGTGATGTCCCGGAACATAATCCCTTCAATAGGGAAGTCCGGTACTGTCCGAACGGTATCTCTCAACTTTTGCGTAATATCTTCAGGCATGCTATTCGCTCCTAATGGCGCTTACTCTTTGGATTTCTCCAACGAGTGTCTGTTGCGTTATTCCACTCAGTTTAGGTTGCCGAGAATCCACTCGAAGGTGGTCTCGTTTCCTGGGCCGAGGTAAAACATCGACATTAGAGCAAAGATTGTCCACATTACTACGTTGACGTCCTTTGCCTTTCCAACGATGATTTGGATTGCTACGTAGGATATTACACCCCACGCAATACCATCTGCGATCGAGAAGGTAAATGGCATCAAGACCATTGTCAAGAACGCAGGTACTGCAATTTCCAAATTATTCCAATCGATGTCTGCTACTTGCTTCATCATTAGTGACCCCACTACAATTAGTGCGGTCGCCATTGCGAATTGTGGAATTGCCTTGAATAGGCCAGATAGGAACAATCCAGAAAGCATCAGAACGCCCACGGTTACTGCCGTAAGTCCTGTCTTTCCGCCTTCTTCTACACCAGCGGCTGATTCAATGTATGTTGTAGTTGTGCTAGTTCCACATAGTGCACCAACAATTGTTGCTGCGGCATCTGACATGAATGCTTCATCTGAGTTTTGTAGCTCGTCGTTCTCGTCAACATATCCTGCTGCGCGACCCACTGAGTATAGTGTGCCTGCTGTGTCGAATATATCGACGAATAGGAACGTGATCATTACTAAGAGGAAATCTCCCCAACCAGTTCCGCCTTCTGAGCCAACGTCCATTAGTGCCTCTGCAGAAGCAAATAGTGCTCCGGTTGCAGTTAGTGCGTCGGTTGTGATGATGTCTCCTAGAGCAGGGGCTGTTGCTGTTGCAGCACCCCATCCCGCTGGTACGTTAACAGGGATTAGGACATCCATGTTTGCGTAGTAACAAGCACCGCCCTCACACATGTATGATGCAGTTGCTAGGAGGTCAACTACGTTGCCGTCCGCATCAAAGTAGATGATTAATGGATCAGCGTTGCCGAGCATGTTGTAAGGGTCTGTAGCCCCAACTGCCCAACCGTAAAGTGACATTCCAACAATTCCCCAAATGATTGCCCCCTTCATTCCTCGGGCCATCATTCCAGCCATTGCGATAAGGCCGACTATTGCTATCAATTCACCAGACTGGTATGTCCAGCTTGAGTGAACGCCGATGTCGACAAGTGTTACTGCGTTGTTGATCACTAGACCGGTTTCTTCCAAACCGATCATTGCTAGGAACATTCCAATTCCTGCTCCTGTGGCAATCTTCAAATC
The DNA here is from genome assembly GCA_013329905.1 of Candidatus Thalassarchaeaceae archaeon. GTDB lineage: Archaea > Thermoplasmatota > Poseidoniia > Poseidoniales > Thalassarchaeaceae > MGIIb-O1 > MGIIb-O1 sp8684u. The sequence continues at coordinate 22,909 of DUJH01000063.1, forward strand.
AGTAGGAATCGCATTGATCATTTTGGTTCTCCAGCCGACTTGAGGAATTGATATTATCATGAATATAATTCCTTCAACAAGTACTGCTGCGAGAGCCACCTGCCAAGAGATTCCCATGCCTATGACTACTCCAAAAGTGAAGTAGGCGTTTAGGCCCATTCCAGGAGCTAAGGCGAACGGTAAGTTCGCCCATAGTCCCATTACTGTGCATCCTACAAAAGCGGCAATTGCTGTAGCGAACAGTGCTTCGTCAAATCCGAGTCCTGTTCCAGAGAGCATTGCTGGGTTAACCAACAAAATATACGCCATCGTCAGGAACGTTGTAATTCCTGCGCGTATCTCTCCCTCTACCGTGCTTCCCGCTTCGGTAATTCCAAATTGTTTGTCTAGTGCT
>DUJH01000008.1:0-489 GCA_013329905.1 Candidatus Thalassarchaeaceae archaeon
ACCTGAGGATACGAAACTCCCCCGTCACAATGAGGGCGGCGACATGAATCCATCCGGCTGGGCAAAATTTCTCCGCCGCCCACCTAAATTCCTCATCACCCTCTCCAAAATCTTACTTCCATCTCATCGTTTACGCAAGGTGATATTCGACCCACTGCGCCGCCCTGGTTTCAAAGCAAAGGCTGCATCGAGACCAACTTTGAGTGAAGAACTCCGAATTGATTTAGAAACCGCATTCGCGGAAGAAATCGAGTTCCTAGCGGACCTCGAATCACACATCGACTCTGAGTTAATCATCTCACATTGAAACACGGAGTGCCAATCAACCCCCCTTTCGTTTGCCTTGAGATATGGCAATGGAACATTGGCGTAGGAACCCCCGCCGAGCGCGACGAGTGTGCGCAACCGTGAAAGAGGAAGGCGAGGAGCAGAATTTGTGTTGAAGAAGGCAGTCATGCGTCAATACTGGCGCATCCAACAGAGTCAGAC
>DUJH01000008.1:787-4787 GCA_013329905.1 Candidatus Thalassarchaeaceae archaeon
ATCGGCGGGTCCGTCCTATTGATCGTACTTGCAATTGGGTGGTTTTACGACGTCTCTTTTGGACTTTGGAGAGAACATCTTACGGTTGTTCAGGAGCGCAATCCGTTCACTACCTACAAGCTGAATGCTCCACTTGGGATGATTCTGTCACAGACGAATACAATTCTACGCAAGGTCTCAGAGGATGATGAGGACGTGCAGCGACATTGCGATTTTGTCGACCGCTGGCTTGAATGGAATTCCGAGCAAGAAATCTGGATGCGTTCGATTTCCTCATTGAAGGGCATCGTTGGCGAGGAGGACCCTTTCTTGCAACATCTTTCGACAGAGGCTCGCGCCAAACTAGAGGCCGGGGCCGACGAATTACAGGACTTCTGATTGGAGGGAGCCTTCTGGACCCCGAAGCAATCGTCGATATCGCTATTCTCGCGGGCGAGGCAATCATGGAGATTTACGATGCTGCGGAAGCGATCGAAGTCACACGGAAGGGAGACGATTCTCCGCTGACCAAGGCGGATTTGGCGGCTCACGACGTCATTGTTGCAGGCTTGCAGGCAATTGATTCAACACCTATAGTATCTGAAGAAGGGCTAGTCGGCGACCCCTTGTTGAGCAAGACCTGCTGGCTAGTTGACCCACTAGATGGAACAAAGGAATTCATCAAGAGAAATGGCATGTTTACAGTCAACATCGCGCTGATGCGCCGAGATGGTGCGCGATGGATCCCACTCTTCGGTGTGGTTCACGCTCCGGCTACAGATACGACTTGGTTCGGGGGAGCCTTACATGCCTCGGAACGAAGAGGCCTAGACGGCACCGGTCCGATGAAGGTTCGAGTTAGTGATGGAGTGGTGAAATTGGTCGCCAGCGGCTCGCATCGGGGCGAGAAGGACGAGTCATTTGCGGCCACTGTCGGTGAGCACGAATTGATTCGAATGGGCTCCTCTCTCAAGGCCTGTATTGTTGCCGAAGGAACAGCAGATCTCTATCCAAGATTCGGCCCGACCTCTTGCTGGGATATCGCCGCCGCCCATGCAGTGGTTTCTGGAGCCGGCGGCATAGTGGTTGGACCAACGGGCAAGACTCTAGATTACGACCTCGTCGAGAATGTTCTCAATCCATTCTTCCTAGTAGCTGCAGACGGCCGATGGACCGAACAATGGATCGCCCACCAATAATTCTCGTGCGACTCAAATCAAGCGATGTTCCAACCCGACGCATCAAACCCCGTCGCATCTTCGAGCAGAGCTAGATCCACATTCACCTGCTCGGCTAGAAGTGCTCTTTGAGCATCAGAAATGGCGCGCTTCTTCGGCGCCTCACTCGAGAGCATAGGCATCTTGTACACATTGGTGCCACGCGCCTGCAAACGTCTTACGATTGGGCCTTTGATAAATCCAGGCAGCAGGCTGGCAGTGAAGCGAAAAATACGGCCGAAGAAGGTAATTGGACGACGGTCGGATGCAGTGTTTGCATTATGCACAGAATCGAGGTCGAAGGCATACTCATCAACTCCCAAATGGGCACAGACTTCAGCCAACACAACACGAGGCTCGTGCCGCATCCGATTCGCCTCGATCAAGAGAATAGAATCGCGCCCAAAATACTCCAACCAGCGCGCCACGCTGGCGCCATACAGAGTATCGCAATTCAGCCGCGAATCGGCCCATGCTACTTCGAAGTTAGACCAATCAACTCCAAACTCAGCATCCTCACCAGTATCTAGAATCATATTCCAATGAGAGATGGTACGGCTCACCGGCTCACGCAGACAAACCACCAACCGCGCCTCCGGCCAAAGCTCAGCAACACGACTGGGTGCAACAGGGCAAGCCAGCGCATGAACAGAACAATCGATGCGGACTCCCTCACCTGAGAAGCAATCCGAATAAGCCCCCCAATCAGGTTCAGAATCGTCGCGAGGAAAGGTGCCTTTGTGGCTCGCAATAATATTCGGCTCCTTTGGGTCAGAAACACAAACACCAGGATGCTGAGTCAGTGCGTCAGCAAGCCAGGTGGTGCCGCATTTAGGAGCCCCGAGTAGGAAGGCATTGACTTCAGGAACCACTGACTGCCCGCCCTCCATCAAACCCCCCTCCACCTTCAGATATAGGAATTCACACCCTCCCGGGGACCTCAACCATCCGTTGCTATGAAATACAGGCCCTAATTCGGCCGATTCCGGAAGGTGTAACGATGGGCAACAAGGTAGTTTGGTTTACGGGTCTTTCAGGCGCAGGAAAGACGACAATCGCTATGGCAGCAGCGGACAGATTTGGCTGTGAAGTGCTTGATGGCGACACGATTAGAGACTTTTTCGCAAATTCCGACTTCAGTCGCGAAGGCCGCGAAAGACATCTTCTTGGCATAGCTAAGATGGCAAATATGATCTCAAAGCATACAGATGTTCTTTGTTCATTCATCACTCCTTACGAAGACGTGCGAGAGAAAATCCTAGAAATACTCCCAGATAATGCGGTTATGGTACATGTATCCACATCTCTTGAGGTATGTGAAGATAGAGATGTGAAAGGCCTGTACGCAAAGGCTCGCACTGGTGAAATAACAAATTTCACAGGAATAAGCGATCCTTTCGATGAACCAAAGTGTGCACACATCACACTAGATTCTAGTGGCAGTGCAGGCAATTCAGTCGACGATATGGTTGAGCAACTCGCTCACCTATTTGAGAAGCCTAAGGCAGTTCTTCTCCCTGGCCGCTGGCAACCTCTGCATGTTGGCCATGAATGGCTCATCCAAAGAGAGTTAGACCAAGGAAAGAGTGTAGTTGTAGGCATCAGGAACACTCCCGTATCGGATTCAGACCCATTCTCGACAGATGTTCGAAAGAGAATGATTGAGCACAGGTATGCCGACGAAGATGTTGAGGCATGGGTTATGCCAGATATCGAAGCAATCTCTTACGGCCGAAAGGTGGGTTACGATCTCCGTGAAGCCGATGACATCCCTCCAGAAGTATTCGCAGTATCTGCAACGGGCGTTCGTGGAGGAAACAGAGCGAACGTGTCAGAGCGAGTCATGGAATTCATGATCGCAGAAGGTATCTGGGACGGCGAGTGATTTCTACACTCGCGCGGTATGAATGAACATCGACGGCTTCATCAAACCCGCGCGATTCGCAAAGGCTGATGAGCACACCCGACAGGGCAGAACTGCAACAGATCGCGCAACTCGTCGAGTTGAACCGCGAGCGTCTACAGAACCTCGAGGGACAAGTGGTCCGCCTCGAGGAAGTTCGTCAAGAACAGGCCCGTTCAATCATGGCCCTTGAGGCAATTCCCGCCGAGGGAGCGGAAAATGTGATGATCCCACTCGGCGGTGGTGTCCAAATCATTGCAAATGTCCCTAGCCAAGCCGGCGCAGTGGTCGACATTGGCAGCGGAATCCAAGCCGAGCGAACCCGCGAAGAAGCCCTTGAGATGCTCACCGCGCGCAACGAAGAACTCCTCCGTTTGATGGACGCAATCAAGACCGAGTTCGATGAAACCGAGAAGCTTGTTCTCGAACTCGCCAACCAGTTCAACGAAGGAGTTGCCGAACTCCAAGAAGAAGCGCCTCCCGAAGAAGCAACCACGCCCGTTGAGCAAACCGATACGCCATCTTCTCCCAAACGCCGCCGGCGCAAGAGAGGAACCGATCTTACTTTGGACGACTGAGGTGACAACATGGGCTTATTCGACCGCTTCAAGAAGAAGGCGAAAGAGGCTGTTGAGGAAGAGAATTTCACTGTCGAGGAGGACTCAATCGAAGCCGAAGAAGCCCTCATGCAACGCCGTCAATTGATGGAAGCCATCGAGCGCGCAAAGCAGGCGACACCACCTCCACCACCCCCTGGTTTTGAACAATTCAAAGAAGAAGTAGAGGAGCAGTGGGACGAATTCGTCGAGGAACTGCCTGAGGACCCATTCAGCGCTCCAGTCGATAAGAAGTCGCGAAAGAAGGCAGAGCGGGCGGCCGCGATAGCACAAGCCGAAGCGGC
>DUJH01000008.1:5017-14066 GCA_013329905.1 Candidatus Thalassarchaeaceae archaeon
GCCAGTGAAACGGCGAAGTTCGAGGTCGATTTGAGCGACGTGGAAGTCAAGCGCGGCGGCCGAGTCATAGCCGCCAGCCAGGCCCTGGAAAACATCCTCGAAGAACTCGAAACGGACCTGTTGATGGCCGATATGGGTCACGATGCGGTGAGTGACGTAATGGCCACTCTTCGAGGCTCTTTGATAGGAGCCAGACTCAACCGCAAGGCCGATCTCAGTGAAGTAATAGAGAAGGCCCTGCGAGCTTCATTACTCTCTCTCCTCCACGCCGGTTACTGGGATTTCGACAAGACCGTCAAGTCATTTTCGAGCCAAGGAGGGCCAGTCTCAATCATGATGGTCGGGGTTAATGGAACCGGCAAAACCACAACCAGTGCGAAAATAGCCTATCGCTTGAAAAACCAAGGATATTCTGTGGTTTTGGCAGCAGCAGACACCTTCCGAGCCGGCGCAATAGACCAACTAGCAAATCACGCGGAAAGGCTCGGAGTACGCTGTATTCGCAGTCAGCGTGGAGGTGATGCAGCGGCACTCGCGAGAGATGCAGTTGAGAGCGCGACCGCCCGCGGCGAAGATATCGTCATCATCGATACCGCGGGCCGAATGCAGAACAAAATCAACCTCATGGAGGAATTGCGCAAGGTGCATCGGGTGACTCGCCCGCACCTCGTTCTCTTCGTCGCTGATGCCCTCGCCGGTAACGATGCGGTAGTACAGGCGAGGGAATTCCAACGCATGCTCAGTTTCGATGGGGCGGTCCTGTGCAAACTCGACACCGATGCCAAGGGAGGAGCGGCCCTTTCTATCTCTCACACAACCGGCCGACCGATCGTGTTGGCAGGCGTCGGCCAGGGCTACGATGACCTGCGCGACTTCGATCCGGATTGGCTAATTGATTCGATTCTTGCTCCCGATGAGTGACCGCGTCTTTCATCAACGACCCCTTCCGTGTAGTGATGAGTATGTCAGCGGACGAGCCGAAGACGGCCCTCATTGTGGTGGGTAACCCGATTACAGAGGGGCAATTGCAATTGCTTCTTCACAAGCGTGGATGGAAGTCGGAGATAACCAAGGACGGTGACCGAGCCGTCGACCAATTCGTGGCACTGAGGCCCGACATGGTCTTCATTGCGGTTGATATTCCAACGCTCGATGGGCACGTCGCAGCCCTTGAGATGAGAGAGTCCGACTCGAACGCCCGCGTCGTTTTCGTCTCGAGTCGAGGTGGAATGGCTTTGGCAGAAGACGCCGCATATTCAGCTGGGGCAGTAGGAGTTCTACAAACTCCATTTTCCACATCATCCGTAGAAGATGTCTGGGAAGGTTGGATGGGTCGGATCCCTGAAGCACCGGGCCTTTCCGACCTCGACGCGCTTTACCCGACCCTCAAGGAGGCTGAACCCGAACTCCCTCCTTTGCCCCCCTTACCAGGAATGCCACCCGCGCCTAACGCGGTACCCCCTCCTCCTTCAGCGGGTGAAGGGGTCGAAATGCCAGCCGCCATTGCCACGGCTCCGATCCCCCCTCCTACTCCATCCAAATCCAATCGCAAAATTCGCTGGCTCGTTCGCCTCGTTTTTCTTCTAATCATAACCGGCGGAGCAATCGGTGGCGCACATTATGCTGGCATAATCGACCTCAATACACTAGTCGAACAAGCCACAGGTGTGGTTTGACCCAACTCACAGATTATCATCGAGTGGAGTGGCGGGAGTATGGGGGACGATTACACTCCCCGGCGGGGCGTCGGTGATGGTCTTCATCGAGACCGAACCATCACTCAGTAAACTCTCATCCCCGGCCGCCATTCGCAAGCCCAACCGCCATCGTTTCACAATCACACGGAATATGATGAAACAGATGAGTAGCACAGTTCCTGCGATGATTAGGAAATTGATTATCGTCTCAATGGCCATATTCAAGCCCCACGGTTAAGCAGGGCTTGGAACGAAGTTTCAGCATACTGCGCGGCTGCGGCGCGGCGGTCTTTGGCGCTATGAATGCCGGACCCGACGATGATAGCATCAGAACCAGCAAGCACGGCATCACGCGGATGCCCGTAGCGCTGACCCATCGCACCTCCACCGACAGCGAGGTTGACTCCCGGCGTCCAGATCATCTGCCCTGCTCCTACTTTCTCTCGCAGAGCGGCGACCTCGTCTGCTGAGCTGCCGTTACCGATGTAGCCGATGACATGAGGGGAGCCCCGGCCGGTGGCGATCGTCTCGTCCGTGTAGCCCGTATCGAGAAGATTTCCACTGCTCGACATTTGAGCGAGTAAGAGTACACCACCGATGCGCTCTACATCAGCCCAACCGGCGGCGATTCCATCGACGATATCCGGCCCAGAAATTCTGTGTGCGGTGACAATATCAGCCCACGATCGTATATTGTGAGCACCAGCCATCTGATTCTGAGATACCTTGCCGATATCAGCAAACTTACGGTCCTCAAAGAGCAGAAGGTCGTGGCGATGCGCAGCATCTACCAGAAGCTGCCACGATTCTACTGAGAAATCTTCGACTAGGTCGACATGAGTCTTCAGCGCAGCGATATGAGGTCCAACCTCTTCGACCAACTCAAGCAATTCCCCGACGCTGCGCATATCGGCGGCGAGACACACTAAGGAGCCCTTTCGAGCCGCCGTCTCCATGTATCGATGGGACAGAGGATTAGCGCAGGAAGTCCAGCGCTCACCCCATGCGTCTTCGGCTTGCATCAGGTGATTCCGCCGGCGCGACCATCTCAAGTCTTTCCCTTCAATCGCCCAACACCAATCATAGCAATCATTAGACCAGCATGAATAAGAGGAACCCAAATCAAATCAAACCTAGCAACTCGAAAAACCATTAGATATCCCGTAACTATTGCCATAAATCCAGGTAACACTGCTAAGAATTCGAGCCACGGTCTGGTTTTCGGCCAAATCGCGAAAGCGAAAAGTACCAAACAGATTGGTACCGTTAGCATCGAGCCCCACACCCCCAAAATAATTCCACATGCTTCGGGATTTATGCACAATCCTTGAACAGGACTTGGGATGAGTAATACAAATGCCAAGATAGAGATGAGAAATACAGTAGGACGGCGTTCCATAACAATCCCTTCAGATTCCCTCGCCTCTCAACTCTTTCCCCCTCAATCGCGCCTTCAGGCCATAGGCCTGCACCGGTTTGTTCATTGACGGCATGCTACGGCAATGCCCCACCGAGGTTGAATCATGGGCACAGAAACCCCGGTCTTCTCCTACGAAGTCACAACCCGTGACCTCGCCGGACTTCCAGATGCTCGAGGCGATTCCGTCAAGGGAATGCTCGCCTCGAATTACGAGGTAGAGGTCGGTTCTGTTAGAGTGATACTTGGGTATCAGGTCAAGGCCGATCTCACGGCGGTAGAGGCCGAGCGGGCTGTTTACGACCTCTTCGCCGACCCTGTGATCGAGCAGGGCAGCGTCAGCGGTCGTTTGCTCGATGACCCCAACATATTCCCTGACGCCCCCCACATCGTCATCCAAGCCGGATTCAAGCCCGGCGTCACAGACAATGCAGGTCAGGCGGGTTTGGATGGTTTGCAGACAATTTTCCCCCACGTTGCAGGAGCAGCGGCTGTGGCCACGAGCCGCACCTACGCCTTCTGGGGCGTGCCTGAGGGTGTCGATTCGGGGTGGCTTGCGAGCAAGCTACACAATCCGATGATAGAGCGTGCAGCCATTGCAAAAAGAGCCGATTGCGAGGCGGCCGAGTGGCCTGCATTAGACTTCCCTGACCGCCCCGCACTCGAACAGGCTGAGCCTGCAGTAGTGGACCTGGAAGTCCCAGACGAGCGCCTCATCGAAATCTCCGAAACAGGGCTGCTCGCCCTCAATCTCAATGAGATGAAGGCGATTCAAGCACACTACCGAGACGAGGAGGTTCGCGAGGCGAGGGAAGCATTGGGGTTGCCAGCCGAGGCGCCCACAGACGCGGAATTGGAGTGCCTTGCGCAGACGTGGTCCGAGCATTGTTCCCACAAAATCTTCGCAGCAAAAATTCACCACGTCGATACTGAGACAGGTGAGGATTCGACGATCGATTCGCTATTCAAGACGCACATCATGAAGCCTACTTTGGACATTCAATCGGAGGTTGATTGGCTTCTTTCAATCTTCCATGACAACTCCGGAGTAATCGCTTGGAATGAGGATTGGAGCCTCTGTATGAAGGCTGAAACCCACAACTCACCCAGCGCTCTCGACCCCTTCGGCGGGGCAATGACGGGAATTGTCGGTGTCAATCGCGATATTCTCGGGACGGGCCTTGGAGCTAGGCCGATTGCCAATACTGACGTTTTCTGTTTTGGCCCGCCCGACTATTCAGGGAACATACCTGAGGGATTATTCCACCCTTCTCGGGTATTTCGCGGCGTTCATGCAGGTGTGCGCGCCGGAGGAAATGAGTCTGGTATTCCAACGGTGAATGGTGCGATCATCTTTGATGAACGATATCTGGGCAAGCCACTAGTTTACTGTGGTACAGTTGGTATGATGCCGCGGCGCTTGCCCGATGGAAGGGAATCCCACGACAAGACGCCGACCTCGGGGGATGTCGTTTACATGGTCGGTGGCCGAGTTGGTTCAGATGGAATTCACGGAGCGACCTTTTCGAGTTTGGAATTAACCGAGGACAGTCCGAGTTCTGCTGTGCAGATTGGAGATCCAATCACCCAGAAAAAAATGATCGATATGATTCTCGAGGCTCGCGATGAAGGGCTGATTCAGGTCATCACTGACAATGGTGCTGGCGGTCTCTCGAGTTCAGTCGGTGAGCTGGCCGAGCTGACTGGTGGGGCAGATTTGAACCTCGCCGTGGTTCCGCTGAAGCAGGCCGGTCTGAGCCCTTGGGAAATTCTTGTATCGGAGTCGCAAGAGAGGATGACAGTTGGCGTAAGTCCGGCCGACTGCGCGGCATTTGAGGCGCTAGCAGATCTGCATGAAGTCGAGGCCACTGCGGTTGGTACTTTCACCGATTCAGGCGCTTTTGTAGTCAGAATGAATTCGAAAGTAGTCGCTCATATTCCTATCTCCTTCCTGCACGATGGCTGTCCTCAATTACAACTCGAATCCGAGTGGTCGCCACCAGAGCACGATCCAATAGTATTCCCTGATGTTGACGCAGAAGGACAGGGGGACCTCCTTCGACGTTTGATGGCGAGGCCGAATGTCGCTAGCAAGGAATGGTGGGTTCGTTCCTACGACCACGAGGTCATCGCCCAGTCAGTAATCAAGCCGTTTTGTGGAGTGAATCACGACGCTCCCGGCGATGCCGCTGTAATTGCCCCAATTCAGGGCCAGACCCAGGGGGCTGTGATTTCGAATGGTATTGTTCCGCGTTATTCTGACATCGATGCTTACGCGATGACCGCCGCCAGCATCGATGAGGCGCTGCGCAATGCTGTCTGCGTGGGCGTCGACCTCGACCTAATCGCTGGCTTGGACAATTTCTGCTGGCCCGACCCCGTCGAGTCGGCCAAGACTCCAGACGGGCGCTACAAGCTCGCCCAATTGGTGCGAGCAAATCGCGCTCTGGATGACGTATGTCGAGCCTACAATCTACCGTGCATCAGTGGAAAAGATTCGATGAAGAATGATGCCACCCTGCACGGTGAGAAGATCAGTATCCCTCCAACAATTCTCTTCAGTTTGATTGGAAACCACTCGGATGTTCGTAAGGCAGTATCGAGCGATTTCAAGTCGGTCGGAGACCGCATCTATTTGTGTGGAGAAACTCATCAGGAATTGGGTGCGAGTGAACTCTCCTACCTCCTGAGAGACGAATCCAGTGGCGAATCGGGCATTGGAGGGCGAGTCCCTGAAATCGATACTGAACGCAACCTCACGATGTATCGTGCGCTTACCGCTGCGATGAGTGAGGGCTTGGTTGCAAGCGCCCACGATTGTAGCGATGGTGGGCTGGCGGCAGCGATTGCTGAGTGTTGCTTCGGCTCGGATTCCGGCGCCAGCATCGACCTCACTTCGATGATGAGCGTCGGGGATATTGACTCATGGGGTGCGCTTTTCGGAGAGTCCCTCGGACGAATCGTAGTGAGTGTAGAATCGAAGCACTGCGGCGCATTCGAAGCCGCTATGGACAGCCACGCCTGCCATGCATTAGGCACTGTTGAGGCAGGCGACAAAATTACTTTCAAAAGCGGAGATGAAGCAATTCTTTCCGCTTCGATGGCGGATCTGCGAGCCGCCTGGAAGGGCACCTTAGACGGAGGTGGCCCCCAATGAGCGCCGAGGTCCGTGTAGCGGTATTGTCCGGCTTCGGAATCAATTGTGAGCTCGAGACGATGGCCGTCTTCGAAATGGCGGGAGCAAAGGCCGATCGAGTTCATGTCAATCGCCTCGTCAATGGTGAAATGACTCTCGACGATTACCAAATTATGGCCGTGCCGGGAGGATTTTCTTTCGGAGATCATCTAGGAAGCGGTCGCCTGATGGGTAACCGACTCCGCTTCGGTCTGCGCGAACAAGTTCGCAGATTCGTACAGGCAGGCAAACTGGTTATCGGCATCTGTAATGGCTTCCAAGTTCTAGTCAAGATGGGCCTACTTCCGGGCAACGAAGATGTCAGCCTGACACAAACCGCCTCTCTTGCACTCAATGATAGCGGACATTACGAGAACCGCTGGGCGACCCTCGAATTCGATCAGAATAGTCCGTGCATCTGGACCAAGGGGCTGACTCGCATGCGTGTGCCGGTACGCCATGGAGAGGGGAAGTTTGTCACCGCCGACCGCGCTCTCCTCGATGATTGGGCGGAGTCGGGGCAACTCGTCGTACGCTACGTCGACCCAGACAGCGAATACCCGAGCGCTAGCGACAAAGTCCTACCATACCCAATCTCCCCAAATCAGAGCTGGCGCAATATCGCAGGTGTCTGTGACCCCTCCGGCCTCGTCTTCGGGTTGATGCCCCACCCAGAGGCAAACCATTCGACTTGGCTTGGGGCTACCTGGACAAGAGATGTCGAGCAAGGCAAGCACGGGGAAGGAGAAGGAATGGTAATTTTCAGAAATGCAGTAGAATATGCGAAATCCAGACTAATTTAGCGCCCCAAAACGCCTAATTGAAGCACCCTCCCCTCCAATCAATGCCAGATGCGCCCCCAGTAGTTGAGGAGCAGCACATTGGCAAGCCATGGCACAAACTCACCAAGGAAGAAAAGGAATCATATCCAGTTTCAGAAGCATCCCTTTCCCTCCCTAGTTCCCTCTCAGTAGTGCTTGGAGTTCCTTGGTTTTTGTTTGCGTTTTTTGTCTGGGAACTGCCTTTTCTGAACACAATATGGCTTGGAAAGTGCGCGTATTGTCCCGAAGCTGAATTCCAAAATGGCGAGATTTGGTGGGGCCTCCTAACTCCAATCGCCAATTTCGGAGCGGTAATGCCATTCCTACTAGGATTCCTCTTTCTTTGGTGGAGTATTTCCCCCACACCCGAATGGCGAAGGAATGAGATGGCTGGTTGGCTTTTCGCGCTTCCTTTTGCAACATTCTGGTTCATGCTTGCCTTGATCTCTTTTGATTTACTCACTTGGGTCGAAGGCTCTCTAGGCATTTCAGATAATTATGATATGGGGAGTCGAGAACTATACTGGACCTTTTCCTGGATTGCAATTCCTGCAGTAGGTTTTGTCGCTTCCGCTCCAACCTATTATTCCCTCAAAGCTATTTTCCTCGGACTTCAGAATTCCCCTCCTCCTCCGTATGTAGATGAATTAGGCTCTAGGATTCTGCACGAGGGAAACAAAGGTAAGGACGTCTCGAGGCTGCAAGAATTACTCAACAAGATGTCAAATTCCAATTTGACTGTCGACGGCCACTTTGGCTCCCAAACAAAAGCCGCTTTGATGGAATTCGAGACAAACAACAAACTTGACCCCGATGGTGTGTTGGACCCGTTAGCATTGGCATTGTTAGACAAATCAGAGCCGAATACCAAGGAAGAACTGGTCGAATTAATCGATCTTATCATTTCTGTAATCAATCCTAAGGACAAGGGAGAATCAAGAGATATAGCCGAGTCGATTTTCGAGAATCTGATGAGGTCTATGCCGTTCAATATGAAGTCCTCTGCACGGCAGATTTGGAAGGAGAAATTCGGCGTTAGTCCAACGCTTGAAGTTCTACAATGGTGGAAGTAACGGTCAGTTTGATGAGTAGGGCCTATTGGCAAGCACATGCCGGACCCCTCTGTCGAAACCACAGAGGCCACAATCCTCCTCGATGTTCTCGCATCGCTTCACCCCACAGCCAAACGAAACTCCCTTCGTCGAATGGTAGATCATGGACGAGTCAGAGTCGATGGAGAGAAGGCAACTCGGGCAAATATGAAAGTGGCAAAAGGCTCGTTGGTGGAAGTACTTTCGAAAGCAGATGGCGACAAACCACTGACTCGACCCAAAGAAATAATTCCGGACCCCGAGGTTTTGTTTTCCGATGCTGAGGTAATCCTTGCAGACAAACCAGCTGGCCTTCTTTCGGTAGCAACCGACAGAGGCGAAGTAGATACGATGTATGACCGAGTCGCTAAATGGGCTTGGGAAAATGGTAGAACCCGCACACACTTAGTTCACAGACTCGATAGAGAGACATCTGGATGCATGATTTTCGCGCGTTCTGCAGAAACCAAAGACATGCTCCAAAAACAATTCAAAAACCGCTCAGTAGAGCGAATCTATCACGCGGTAGTACATGGAAAACCGCCTGCGGATTCTGGAGTGGAGACTCTACGAATACTTGAGACAAAAGACAAGCGAGTACGCTTGGTTGAGGATGGAAGAAGAGGTGGTAGAGAGGCGATTACAAATTGGGGGCTCGAGAAAGAAGGGCCAGCTCACAGCCTCATCCGCATCAAAATAGATACCGGACGCCGAGCCCAAATCAGATTGCATATGGCAAATCTCGGGTGCCCAGTTGCTGGAGATACGAGGCACGGTTTTGGTAAGGCGAGTGTGAATCGCCTGTGCCTCCACGCAACATCATTGTCCTTTGATCATCCAGACGGGGA
>DUJH01000008.1:14258-19414 GCA_013329905.1 Candidatus Thalassarchaeaceae archaeon
ATCCCCAGCCGGTTGTTGTCTGAGTTAAATCGAAGATTAGGTTAGCTTTTGATTTACCAATTCATTTCCGAAGGAATCGAAAACACCCGCTTATAACTGCAATTTCAGCCGAGCAAACAGCATCATGACTCGCTTGCACAGTTTCGGATTGTATGTCCACCAAAATCGCAGAGCAGTTCTAGCTCTCGTCGCAGTTTCCTTGCTCTTTTCGGGGGTCCTCCTCAGTCAGGGAGAGAACTTCATCGATGGTAATGCACCACCTCCAACAACCGATTCAGGTAAGGCATTGAGTCTAATTGATGAACAATTAACAGTTTCAGCTTCCAACACTGTCACATACATTCTCTCCCATGAAGAGATGACATGGCAGGAAGAAGAGTTTCAAGCCGAAGTCGAGGTTTTCATAGAATCGATACGAGAACTAGAAATTGATATTGTTAGTATTTCGACTATTTACGACGACCCAACCAATCAACAAGTGATTGCAACTCACAGCTCTTCTAATGGTAAAAGAACTGCAGTTTATCTCTCAGTAGGGGGGTCTGAATCCGAGCTTAACAATATGATTTCGGCATTGAAATCAATTGAAAGCGAGAGCCTTGAAGTCACTGTTACTGGTAGCCTGATTATTGGAAACGATTTCGATACAGCGATGAAAAATGATACTATTCGAGCAGAGGCAATTGGTCTTCCTATTTCTTTGATTATTCTCCTCTTTGTGTTTGGAACATTCACCGCTGCAATGCTTCCCTTAGTGGTGGCTTTGTTGATGGTTACCCTGGCCACGGGAATTAGTTATTGGATCTCAGATTGGTGGTTTTTCGGCTTGACAGAATATTCCGTCAGCATGATTTCATTGATTGGAATTGCTGTGTCAATTGACTACAGTTTATTCATGATTAGTAGATTCAGAGAAGAGATCGCCAAGGGTGAATCGACAGAGGCTGCTATTGCTACAATGATGGATACAGCAGGTAGGGCAGTAATGTTCTCCGGCGCAACAGTTGCCGTTGGCCTTTGCAGCCTCTTCTACTTCGAAGCAACTCACATGCCATCGATGGGGATGGGGGCATTCCTCGCAGTTGCTGCGGCAATGCTCTACTCATTCACAGTCCTACCTGCAATGCTATCCTACCTTGGCCCCAGGATCAATTCTCTTCCGGTCCCAATTCCAGGTGCAAACCGTAAGACTGATTTTTGGAAGAAACTCTCAATCAAGGTAATGAAAAATCCTCTTCGATGGTTAGTTCCAGCACTAGTAGTTCTCCTTCTTGCTGCCTCTCCTTTCCTTCGCGTAGAACTCAGTGCAGGGGGTATTGAGGCCCTGCCGCCCGATATGGAATCTAGGGTTGGTTTTGAGATTCTAACCGAGGAATTCCCAGCCTACACTGCTTCTAGTATCCCTATTGTTATCGTGTTTGACGAGGGAGACGAACCATTTTCGAAAGAATATTCCGAACGAGTTGTACCACTGTGCCAACAGATTAGCCAAATTGAAGGAGTCATAGGAGTAACGCATCCAATTTGTAACTCTGCTTTGTTTGAACAACAATTCTCGGAATGGCCGCAAGATGCGCAAGAGGAATGGGCGGCCTCCGTCTCCGAGAACATCATACGGCTTTCAGTCCCAGTCCAACACAGAAGTGGTTCAGACGAATCGGAACGTATTGTGAGAGAAATGATGGATATTGCCGACGACGAGGACATGGAGGTACTAATCGGTGGCTGGAGTGCCTTTGAGGTGGAGTTGAAAGACCACCTGAAGGAACGAATTCCAGCGGTTCTCGCTTTCGTTCTTCTATTGACAGTATTGCTCGTTTTCGTACAGGTTAATTCTATTTTAGTGCCAATAAAGGCAATCTTGATGAATATACTTTCTGTGTCCGCCTCTTTCGGAATAATCGTGATTGTTTTCCAAGACGGCTTACTTTCTGGTGTTCTGAATTATTCCGCTCAACCCCTCGATCTGGTTGTGCCGCCATTGGTATTCGGAATCGCATTTGGGCTGTCGATGGACTATGAGGTGTTGATGCTATCCAGAATCCATGAAGCATGGGAAGAGACGGGAGATAATACCCAGGCAGTTGCAGAGGGGTTGCAGGCCTCTGGTAGCCTAATCACGGGCGCAGCTGCAATCATGGTAGCGGTATTCTTTGGATTTATCCTCGCAGACGTTTTAATCATCAAATCGATAGGATTTGCTCTTGCTGTTGCGGTTATTGTAGATGCTACAATTGTGCGAGCTATCGTAGTTCCTTCGACAATGCGCTTACTTGGGAAGGCGAATTGGTGGACACCTAGTTGGCTTTCCAAACAATCGAAATAAACAATTGAAATTTCCCATTTCTAAATTTTGTATTTGTTAGAAGTCTGAAACAGCACTTGATATTGTGAACGGATTGCTCACCTGATATGCGAGTCTGGACATTCGTCAAGTTCATGCGTCAGATTCTCAAGTCTGGGCCGGCTGATTTAGATTGGATTCAATCCCAAGGATTACTTGCAGTAAAGTTGGCCCAAATTTTTGCATTGAGAAGCGATATAATCCCAGTCGACAAGTGCCGACAATTACAGCAATTGTATCAGCACGCAGCCAGTATTCCATCCGAGGCAGTGTTTGCGAATCTCGAGGCGAGAGCTCCTGATGGGTTCTTCGATGTCTTTGAGAATATAGACAAAATTCCAATCGCAGCCGCTTCTGTCGGGCAAGTCCACCGAGCCCGTCTGAAGACTGGTGAGGACGTTGTAATCAAGGTCATCAAGGCCCAGAACGAGAAGGCTTTCCGCCGCGATGTAAGGCGAATGCGAAGATGGTTGGGAATTTTCTTAATCTTCATGCCTAAGTTGCGCAAGGTCGGCAATCCTGTTGCTTTACTAAATCACGTCGCGGATTACACAACGAGAGAGCTCGATTTACGAAATGAGATTTCAGGTGCCGAGGAATTAAAGAAAATTCAATTGGATATTGATGACACATTCCAAATGCACAGGCTCAGATTCCCAAAGTACTACCGCGAATTATCAAATGAACACGTACTGGTTTCTGAATTCATCAGGGGAGATTCGCTAGAGGATGGTATTGATGCAGGCTCCTTGTCCTGGTCGACTTTGCTAGATCTGTTCCGGATACACGGCGCCTACCTATTCGGTATTGGAACGTTCCATGGCGACTTGCATCCTGGGAATTGTATTATCGATGAGGATGGAATGTTTGTCTTCATCGATAATGGGGCGATTTGCCACGCTCCAAAACATGTCAGCAGTTCTCTTTTCAGATTCTTTGAACATCTATCCAACAGCGATTATGATGATGCATTCCAGTCGCTCCTCGGACTTTCGGAGGAGAATCTCGACGAGATGCGTAAGGAGAGGTACATGAACAAGATGCACCAGATTTACCACGACTTTGAGATGCGTTCTGTAAGGGAGCAGAGTCTTACTCAAATTATGATGAAAACTGTTAGATGCGCCGTGGAGGAGGCAGGCGCAGTATTCGGAGAAGAGGCATTTCCCATCATACGTGCACTGATGTATCTCGATGGGTTAGTCATACGAACTCACCCCGATGTCAAACTTATTCTTTCAATGAGCCCATATCTTGAGGAGTTTCGCTCCTGTCTTTCGATTCCCGAGTCTGATCCACCCTATACAAATTGATTCTTTCGTAGAATTATAGTTAATTTTTCTAAACACTTCATTATATACAGAGCATGGTTGATGCCGATGCATGATAGGCGATGTCTTTAGGAATGACAGTGCGACATTAAACCAGTCCTACCTCGAATGTGAGAGGATTGCAAATGAGTCTTCATCCTCATTCCTAAGGGCATTCAGAACACTTCCCAAAGAAAAGCGCGAGGGGATAAAAGCGCTGTATGCATTTTGTCGAAGAGTAGATGATGTTGCAGATGGTGACTGGTTGCCTGATTTCTCCAATTTCACTCCCCAACAAATGGGTTCACTACGCTTGAGGGCGCTGCAGAGATCCAAGTATTTGGATGACAAGCATGGGTCTCGTGGTACTTTAGATCATGAGGCCCATATCGCTCGACTTTGTGCTCTGATTTATCTCCGAGACAACATTCAACCGTTGACAAATGCTCCATATCCAGAAGAGAAATTTTTCTTAGCATTCTGGCACACTATTGAGAAATTCAATATTCCATCTCAGCACCTTAATTCACTAATCGTTGGAATGGAAGATGACCTATATCCAACAAATTACCAGACTTATGAAGACCTCCGTGGCTATTGCTACAATGTTGCTTCTTCCGTCGGACTTTGCCTCCTCCATCTGTATGGGTATGATGATCAAGAGGCTGAACACTACGCAGATGAAATGGGAATTTTCTTGCAAATGGTGAATATTCTTCGTGATATTCAATCCGATCTTGCTTCCGGAAGGATTTACCTTCCGATTGCTGAATTGCAATCGTATGGCCTTACTTCCTCTGATTTATCCAACCCAAGCCTCGCCTCGAATCCTAATTGGCAGGAATTCATGCAAGACTACATCGAGAGATGCAAGGCACACAGAGAAGAGGCCGTTAAACTACTTCCAATGATACACACGGACTCCAGAAAGAGTCCGACTATCATGGTTTCAGTCTACTCACAATTAGTAAAGCAGGCAGAGAGATTGTGTGGAGATGTTGTATCGCAGCGACTTAGTTTAACCGCCTTCGAAAAGGCAAACGTGCTGATGTCAACTCTCGGCGTGATCAGTATCACTCTTGAGGAATGAGCATGCAATCTCCCCCCCCTTCTCTTGAGTCCGAGAACTCAATTAACAGGGAGCAAGACATCTTGATTGTTGGCGCCGGACCTGGCGGTCTGGCTTCCGCCCTTCTACTGGCCCACAGTGGTTTGAAGGTCAGAGTTATCGAAAAGACCCCTTTCATAGGAGGGAGGACAAGAATCGTCGAACATGACGGATTCAAGTTCGACAGGGGCCCTACCTTTTTCCATTATCCTGAGATTATAGAGGAAATTTTTCAAGCCATAGGAATGGATGCTCATGAGGAGCTTGGGCTGATACCTCTAGACCCCTCATATCGTCTTGTCTTTGGCAAGGGAGGCTCTATCGATGCCACCTGTAATTTAGAGGCGATGACAGAAAGGGTAAGGGAATTATCTGGCGACAAAGACGCCGAGGG
>DUJH01000008.1:19701-20402 GCA_013329905.1 Candidatus Thalassarchaeaceae archaeon
ACCGTGCTGAGACCCTGGGCCAGCGTTGCATCTGATCTCGAACGATTATTCGACGATGAGCGAGTTAGATTGGCAATGTCTTTCCAAACTAAATATCTCGGAATGAGTCCTTTTCATGCACCATCGTTATTCACTATTCTAGCATTCTTGGAGTACGAGCACGGGATTTTCCATGCTAAAGGTGGCCTCGGCTCAATTACTGCTAGGATGGGAGAAATTGCCAGAGAGATGGGAGTTCTATTCGAATTAGAGACCGAGGTCGATGAAGTCATCATCGAAGGCAAGACTGTCAAAGGTTTGCGAACAAAGAATGTGGATTATATGGCTGAAAAGATCATCATGAATGCAGACTTTGGTCATGCCATGACTACCATGATTCCAAACCAGAAGAGAAAGAAGTGGTCCGATGAAAAGTTGCAGAAGAAATCGTATTCTTGCTCGACTTTCATGCTTTATCTTGGAGTTGACAAACTATACGATGAACCCCATCATCAAATCTATGCCTCTGCAGATTATGAGAATAGTTTGGTGAATATCGACAATCACAAAATTCCTTGGAATGATCCCTCTATTTACGTACAGAACGCTTGCATCACCGACCCAAGCATGGCTCCAAAGGGACAATCCACACTCTATGTTTTAGTTCCGGTACCCAACACAGATCCAAGTATTGTCTGGGAGAATGAAAAGGAAGAGTTTTC
>DUJH01000008.1:20630-20884 GCA_013329905.1 Candidatus Thalassarchaeaceae archaeon
GTTAGTAAGACAATCGTTACTCCTGATGATTGGGGTGCTTCCGACATATATCGAGGAGCAGTTTTCAATTTAGCCCACGGACTAGACCAAATGCTTTGGAGGCGCCCCCACAATCGCTTCGAGGAATTGAATGGTCTCTACTTAGTTGGAGGCGGGACTCATCCAGGAAGTGGTCTTCCAACAATCTTTGAGAGTGCTAGGATTAGCAGTAAGCTGATTATTTCCGACCTAGGAATTTCTGTTGATTGGAATGG
>DUJH01000008.1:21153-23111 GCA_013329905.1 Candidatus Thalassarchaeaceae archaeon
GCCGCCGGAGGAGTGGGGAGTAATGTTTGTCAGAATCTCTCCGAAGAAGGCTGGAATATTGTAGCGAGTGGTAGAACAGAAGAAACGCTAGAATCACTTAGTAAGGAAATTAGCGGCCTCGAAATACTACCAGTGGATGCCAGAGATGCCGATGCAATGAAGGAAGCGGTTGGAGAAATCCTCCAACGTCATGGACGCCTTGATGCCGTCGTCGTCGCTGTTGGCTCAATCCTTCTGAGACCTCTACATGCAACATCCACAGAACAGGTACAAGATACGATTGACCAAAACTTCACCACTGCTTTCAATGCAATTCGATCGGCCGCGGTTCCGATGATGAGGGGTGAAGGAGGTAGGATTGTTCTGTTTTCTTCCGTAGCGGCCACTCATGGTATGACTAATCACGCCGCTATTGCAGCAGCAAAAGGGGCTGTTGAAGGATTGACTCGTGCCTCAGCGGCAGACTATGCAAAGCGGGGGATTAGAGTCAATGCGATTGCCCCTGCAATGACTGATACGCCGATGTCGGAACACCTTCTGAAGAATGATGCAAGTCGGAAAATTAGTGACTTGATGCATCCGGTTGGAAGAATTGGTGAAGCAAAGGAAATTGCCGATGTGGCAAGTTGGTTGGTAAATGGTGCCCCTGAATGGATGACTGGGCAAATCATCGGAGTCAATGGCGGATTAGGTTCTATCAAGCCATAAATTGGGAGAGAGGCAAATGAAGAAAATAATTGGGCTTTTGACTGCATTAATCCTACTGTCTGCTACCGCAGGATGTTTGGCTGAAGAATACCGAGAAGAGCTTGGAGAAGAGGAGATTGAAGACAAGAGGTACACCTTCACACTCCCCACGTTGGGAAGAGATGTTGATGGTGGACCGATGTTAGACCTGACTGCAGAATTAGAAGAAAATCCAGTACTATTGTTCTGGGTTAGTTCGCAATGTCAAGGTTGCCACGAATGGTCAGAAGGAATCAGAGAAAATAATCTCAACTATAGCATGATTCAACCAATTACAATTCACAGATACGGTAACTTCGAATCACCAGACCAAATAATGCAAGTTTATGGAAACAACTCAAGTGATCATTATTCACCATGGCCGGTGGTTGTTGATGGGCATTCGCGCCTAGCACTTGATTTCGATACGCGAGAGCCTTCGGATCTTTCAGTTGTCGAAGCTTTCGGGAATTTACCAACTCCCTCTCTAATTTTGCTCGACAAAAACGGCAATATCGTTTGGAAGGCCTCCTCATACTGGTTTTCTATTGAACAGTTGGAAGAAGCCGGAGAAGTTGCAGCAGCGCTGAGTGATTGATATGGAACTGATTTATGCGGTACTGTTTCTAATTCCAACGATTTGGGTTGGGCCCTTTTGGTTGCTTATGATGATTGAACCCGCATCTGAAAGAACTTCGAAATGGGTGGAAGGAAATGCTCTTTTCATCGGACCTTTAATTGCATATTTTGTCACAATAATTGTTGATCCAAGCGGCATGATAGAATTATTTTCTGGAAATCCTGCTGACATGATGGATACCATGGTCAATCTTCTGGGGACGGAGTCGGGAACGGTTCTTGCATGGACCCATATGGTCGCCGGTGACATAATTGCCACTAGGTGGATGTGGCGCAAGGCGATTGAGAACGAAATCGGAATAAATCAAACACGAGGGATTGTCTTCTTCGGGGTCATGCTGATGCCGGTTGGACTATTACTCCATATAGTCCTCAACCGAGAGTGAATTTTCTTAATCATAGATTGCCCGCGAAGGCATAAATCGCTTTACTAGGATGGCTGCGATGAAAGCAATTACCGCAGCCACGTAGACTGAAGCGACCATC
Organism: Candidatus Thalassarchaeaceae archaeon; assembly: GCA_013329905.1. Taxonomy (GTDB): domain Archaea; phylum Thermoplasmatota; class Poseidoniia; order Poseidoniales; family Thalassarchaeaceae; genus MGIIb-O1; species MGIIb-O1 sp8684u. Next base: position 23,005 of record DUJH01000008.1, read on the forward strand.
CCCTCTACAAATGCCAACTGAGCATTTTCAATTAATTGCAGCCCGAGAAAATTTCCTTCAGCAATCAGTCCCCCTCCTTCTTCCATTGCTGCCGGGAATGATTCAAA
>DUJH01000008.1:23387-29770 GCA_013329905.1 Candidatus Thalassarchaeaceae archaeon
CTGGTGTCATTAGTAGCACTACCAACTCCTGCTTTATCGGCCGGAATTGAATCCATAACTAAGGTAGTAGCTGGTGCCATGGTGAGCCCCATCCCGAGTCCTAATAGTAAGAATATTAGTGCAAGTTTGCTGTAATCAGTATCGATGGTTACAGTAGTGAAAATCAGCATCCCAATTGTGACTAATGTGAGACCAGTCGCTACGACATTATTACTGCCAAATTTCCCTACAAGCCGATCAGAAAATGCCGCTGCGGGCATCAAACCAATAGGCAGAGGCAAGAATCTCAAAGCCGCTTCCAGAGCAGTGTGTTCTCTTACTAATTGGAAGTGCAACATCTGCGTGAACATGAATGAAAACATCACATAGAAAGTTAGCATTAACGCCACTAAGCCCATTGTAAAACCTCTATCTTTGAAGAAATCAATAGGCAACATAGGGAACTCTACTCGACGTTCCCAACTCACGAATATAACGGACAAAATGACACCTAGCGCCCCAATCCCTAAAATTTCTGAAGAAGTCCATCCAACACTTGGGCCCTCAATAATAGCATACAAGATAGAACCGAGTGCAGCAACTGAAATTAGCGCACCGATTGGATCGAGCGGGCGCTCTTTTTCGTCCTTAGTTTTCGGTACAAGGAACAAACCGAGTAATAGTGCTAAGATAATAATTGGCACATTAATCAAGAAAACCATCTGCCAATCATAGTTCTCAACCGCCCATCCTCCTACTAGCAAACCAATTGGCGCTCCAACGCCCGCCATCGCTGCCCAGATCCCGACTGCTTTACCGCGCTCTTCTGGAGGAAATACAACCACAACCACAGAGAGAGTCGCAGGCATCACCAAAGCGGCTCCCAGTCCCATAACAGCCCTCGCCGCAATCACATCGTTAGACGAGTCAGCATACATCGCAGTAAGTGCAGATGCTCCCCCCACCATAATCAATCCAAATTGTAAAGCCCCTTTTCTTCCGTATCTATCTCCGATAGCCCCCATTACAAGCAGCGTCCCTCCGAAGATTAGTGCATAAGCGTCCATTATCCACTGAAGTTCTGTATTGTCCGCTTGAAGATCCTTAGATAATTCAGGTAATGCAACGTTTAGAGTCACATTGTTGAGCATCACAATGACAAGACTCAGACTCATCACACCGAGAATCATCCAGCGGCGGCGATGAACTATTTCTGCATCCACACAATTACCACTTGACCTCTAGTTTTCAATCCGCAGGTTTGAGATGTCTGCTTCCCCCAGCCGCCTCTATGAGGCGGCACATGCGAGCGGGAGCAGCGGTCCTGATGTTGCTAGCGATGAGCCTCTCAGGGTGCATGTTCTGGTCTAGTGAGGAGCCTTCTAAAGAGGCGGATGAAAATCCATATCCTTCAATTTGGGAAAGGCACACTCTAGAGTGGCAGACGAATGACACGATGTCATATCTGCTTGAACCAGGTATCCACCACGCCCTCGAAGTGCAGGAAGCATTCATCGAAGTTGATACAAGCGAAGTATGGGAAACCGGCCCAGCCCAATCCACAGTCCACCTCTCCTACTGGCTGCCCAACAACACTCTCGATGGCGAACAAGTCCCTGTGATAGCCATCATCAGTCCATACTTCGACTACGGCCCCCAAGGCAGTGAATCGACCCCGACGAACGTCGTCAGCGCAGGTAGAGGGGAGTTCATTTTCCGTAATTTCGTACCCCATGGCTACGCCCTCGCTCAAGTAGCAGTATTCGGAACAGAGCAATCGAGCGGCTGCTTCGATTACCGGGGGGCAGGAGAAGGTTGGGGCATCCACCACGCGGTTGAATGGCTCGGCCAACAAGAGTGGAGCAATGGCAACGTAGGCCTCTATGGCAAGTCATACGAAGGCGCTACGCAGTGGGAAGCAGCCGCGCAAGGTAGCGAATATCTGAAGACAATTGTACCAATTTCAGGAACAACGGCGCTGCATCCACTTCTCTACAAGAATGGCAGCGCAGAGGCGAGAAGCCAAGTCATGCACATGAATTACTTCTCGAGCACAGTCGATTACAACGAAGACGATCTCGACAACGTTTGCCCAGACATCGCAGAAGGGTTGTTTGCGGGACCAGTGACTTACATTGGAGGTGAGATGGATCCGTACATGTCGAATTATTATGATGAGCGAAGCCACATCGACAAGGCATTCGGAAATTGGAATGGCAGCATTTACTGGGTTCAGGGGATGCAGGACTGGAATGTAGATCCACACCAGGTCTTCGGCGGGCCGGCAGGTGTTAATTGGTACACAGATTACATCGAGGCTGGGTATGATGTTCGGGGAATTCTTGGCCAGTGGGGCCATCACTATCCCGACCAGGTTTCGAGCCATGATGGTGTGAGCAGCGGGAACGGCTTCGAGGCTCGCGATAACATGACGCGCTGGGACTGGGCGCAGGATTTGTTCGAATGGTTCGAGTATTATCTCAAGGGGATTGGGCCTAAACCAGATCTAACTGCGCAGATTCAGCGCTCTGATGGGGTGTGGAGAATCGAGGAGACGTGGCCTCCCGCGGATCTGAATTGGACCGACGTCTCTCTCGGAAATTGCACCAATCTTGGTAATTCGTGGGTCGGTGGCGCGCCGGTTATTGGTGGCGTCAGTGAAGTCATTGTTGAGTGTCCTGCTTTCGATGAGGATGTGCATATCTCCGGCCTTGTTCGATTACACCTACTTGCTTCTGCAGTGTATGATGGTGGGCAAGTATTCGTTGAAATGCAGGACTCTTTGACCGGTGTGCGCATCGGGCACGCGACGATGGATATCCGCTATCACTCCGGCGGCAACGAGCCGACTGGAGTGTTTCCCGGTCAGACGGTGACGATGATGATGGAGTTCCAAGGCATCGATCACCTACTTCCCGCAGGCAATGGAATCAAGCTCGTGATGACAACTTCAGGCAAGGATTACCTCGCCCCTGCCTGTGGAGCAGCCTGTCCAGTGCACGTGCATATTATCGACGATAGCACACTCTCCCTACCACTGATCAATCGCGATGGCTCAAATGTGCTAATCACACCGCAGAGAGATAATTGAGAGGTTGATTGGCGATGCAAGACGCGATAATCAGGCCGGCGTTTTCAATAATGCACCGCCGACGTCACTCGATTATGAAGAATCAGCAAGTGGCGTTGATTCTGATATCCCTGCTTCTTATTTCGAGTTCGAGTAATACCGCACTCGCCGACTCAGGAAACGAATCAGCTAGAGGCTCAGCCAAGGACCCGACTCTGGACATCTCTGTCGATATCAATGAGAAGGTAATGATGTCGGATGAGTCGTTGCAAGCAGTCTTCAGTCTCGTGGGATTGTCGAACACAGACACCTACATCCTTTCGTGGAATCTTCGCGAGGGAAATACCACTCAAGGCACCTCACTAGCTTCTGACTCGTTCTATTTCCAACCGTCTGGTGCGAATCACTACGAAGCGATCGAGGTGTGGCATTTCTCGACCGATTCTCACCTCTACTTACTCACCGCCAGCATACAGAAGGCTGGCGATCCTGCTTCCACAACCGGCGCAGAACAGAAATTTGCAGTCTTCCGAAAATCGATTGCACCCGATTGGGCCGATCTCGTGATGTTCGGAGACAGCCTCTCAGATGCCGGAAATTCCTACCGAGACTGGGGCACACCCGATAGCCCACCATATTTTGGCGGCCGATTCACCAATGGGAAAGTGTGGCTCGATCGCGTACACGAATGGATGGGAGTGAGCACAACGATTGGCCAAGACTCGGATCCCGGCAATAACCGTGCATACGGCGGCGCGACATCCGAGAATGGCTACTACCTCTGGGTCGTCACGAATGTCGGCCGACAGGTTGACGATTACACTGAGACTTACTCATTTGATTCAGATGAGGCGGTTGGAATTTGGGCTGGAGGTAACGACATTCGCAATGGCGTGGATCATGGCCAGGAGATCATTGACAATATTGAGGAGCACGCTATTCAAGTCATAGCAAATGGCGCCGAGACTCTTCTACTGTTCGAGATACCTCCTATTGAAAGAATTCCTGAGTTCCGTGACGATTCTAACGAAGATAAGGCAGAGATGGCTGAGCATATCGATGAGTTCAACGCAGGCATCGTCACACTCGCGACTGATTTGGCTTCAGATTATGGCATAACTGTCCATCTGATTCCTGCTTGGGACGCCTTTGAGAAAATTTACTGGAATCCTTCGGCGTTCGGTTTTGACAACATCACTCACTCCGCTTGCGAGCACAGTGGCCTCACCTGTGATTCTAATGATCCGATAGATCCAGTTCCAAACAGATTCATTTTCTTCGACGATAAGCACCCAACTATGGCAGTTCACAGATATATCTCGATGCTTGTGAAGGAAATAGTCGGCGAGTCGGATTACGATGGTGATGGCCTCGCCGACGTCGATGACCTCTGCGATGATAGCCGACCGGGAGAGGAGGTCGACAGCGACGGTTGCCCACCCCCAGTCGATACTGACGGCGACGGTGTACTCGATGATGATGATGACTGCGCCGGCACTCCTGATGGTCAAACCGTTGACGAGAATGGTTGTGCTGCGAGCCAGCGCGATAGCGATGGAGACGGCGTCAGCGACGCCGATGACCAATGCTCCGAGACGGCGAGTGGAGATTCAGTGAACTTCCAAGGCTGTAGCGAAATGCAAGTTGATTACGACCTCGATGGAATAGTCAATGCCCTAGATGATTGCAGTGCGACCATCCCGGGCCGAGAGGTCGACGCGCAGGGATGCTCTGCCTATCAGCGCGACACGGATGCTGATGGGATATTCGATGCATTCGATCAGTGCCCTTCGACAGCGGCTGGAAAAGAAGTCGATGAAGATGGCTGTTCTGCATCCCAAAGAGACGCAGATGGAGATGGAGTGCCTGATGATTCCGACCAATGCTCCGGGACAGATTCCGATGAGCAGGCGGACGAAAATGGCTGCAGCGCCAGTCAGCGCGATTCTGATTTAGATGGCTACACAGACTCTGAGGACCAATGCCCAGACACCCCAGAGAGTGAGGAAGCGGATCGGGATGGCTGTGGACCCAGCCAGAGAGATACCGATTCTGACGGTCTGATGGATTCAGATGATCCATGCCCAGAAACGGTTGGCTCAGTAGGAGGTTGTCCAGCAATCAATGTTGAACTCGAATTACTGAATGAGATGGCGACACCGGGAATGGCTAGAATCGCCATGACTCTGAGTTGTGAGGGCGGCTGCAAGACTTCAGTAAACGTTGACGGGGAGGAATATGGCCGCCTATCTGAAGGCACTCACCTACTGATGGTATCCGTAGAAGACGGCCAAACCGTCGTCGTCAACGGGTCTTTCGGCACCTCATACCACATCGCGGAACTGACAATCACATTCTCAACTTCCGAGCCTGAGCCGGAACCTCAACCGGAGCCTCAACCAAACCCAGAACCCTCTCTAGTTGCAGAATCAAGGCTCATGCCGATCATACTAGCAGCGATTGGCCTTGCAGTTATTGCGCTGGTTGGCGTTCTCATCGCACGAAAAAATATGTCCGAAAGCGATGAGTGAAATCACACTCGCAGTAGCATTCATCCCTCATCACCATGACCGCTGTTCAATCATGTCGCTCCCACGTCGTGCAATGGAACAGATGGGCTTCGTAGTCTGCTGTCTGACTTGCGATGCTCCGGACGTGCCAGGTACAGAGCGTTGCCGTCAGTGTATCGACTCTCATGCAAGGGCGCGGGACAAATTGACTAGCGGACCCGCGAGCAGTAAGGCGGAACGGCTCGCTCGCGAACACGTCACCATGCTCGCCGAACCGGGTAAGCACATTGACGACAGCGAACATGGAGAATACATGCTTGCATACCAACGATTGATCGATGCCCACCAGGGCGTTGAGGAAGTGATTACTATGGAGCAAGTAGAGGCGAGGTTTGCCAAGCAACGCCAGAAGGAAGACAAGTCACTCATCCGCGATGTAGCAAATCAAAATCCATGGTCGGACCGAGCTCCTAATGCTGAGGAGCGAGAGGAGATGCTTGCTATGTTTGGCTCCGCAGACAGGCCCGAGGTGCCCTCTTGGGACGACTTGATGGATGAGGTCGGCGAACTCTTGGATGAGGATTGAATACTACGAGCCTTCAAACGAGGCGCGAGGGAGGGATTGACCAGATGTCGGGAGAGAGAGACCCACGCGCCTCGCGGCTCGAGGACGACCCGTTTGATCGGACACAATCCCCTGGAAGTCACACGCGTGCGCGCGATGATGGGAATTGGCGAAAGCCACACGTCAGAGTTGTTTTCGCTAACAACGGCCAAGGCGGACAGCCTTTTTTTCGAGTATTCGGGGAAGAGCCACAACCACG
>DUJH01000008.1:30037-30617 GCA_013329905.1 Candidatus Thalassarchaeaceae archaeon
GCCTTCATGAATGTGGGTGGGATATTTGGAGCACTAAATGATCCGAGTGAATTCGTAAGGGGTGGGATATTCTGGATAATTCCAATAGCCCCTGCATTCATCGTTCACGAGATGGCTCACAAGGTATCAGCTCGCCACTATGGTTGTTGGGCCGAATTTAGAGCATCACCTGGCGGGCTAAGGTTCGGAGTCATTCTCGCCGCTTTAATCGGAGTCGTTTTCATGGCTCCTGGGGCCGTCATGGTGATGGGTAAAACAACCAAGGAACAATTTGGCAAAATAGCCCTAGCAGGACCACTGAGTAATGTTATCATGTGGGGGCTTGGAATCGGTTTGATTGTCCTTGGTCTTGAAACCACAGAATTTACCTCTCTGCTTGGTGGGAAAGAAAGAGGATTGCTTTACCTCTGGTGCTGGGGTAATGCGGGCCTTGGAGCATTCAATATGATTCCATTCGGCCCCCTTGATGGAAGAAAAGTCAAGACTTGGTCAAACGTAGTGTATTGGATTTGGGTCTCGGTATTCGCGGGGTTGATTTGGTTCAATCTCAACATATTGCCAACCTTGTTGGAGTAGTGTC
>DUJH01000008.1:30850-33274 GCA_013329905.1 Candidatus Thalassarchaeaceae archaeon
GAAAATACGCCGATACCATACAGGCTAGAGTTGTCACACAGGGAATGGATTACGGAAACGCTGCAAGGCCATTCAGAAGGATTGCAGGCTACATCTTCGGCGGAAATGATCACCAGCAAAGCATTGCGATGACCGCCCCGGTTCACATTTGGAAATCGGAAGAGGAGTCCTTGATGGCCTTTACAATGCCATCCGAGCACAAGATGGAAGACTTGCCAAAACCCAACGATTCCGGTGTAGATTTACTCCACGTTGAGGGGGAGGTCGTTGCGGTTCTGAAATTCTCAGGACTTTCTCGTCCTAGCAAGGTCTCTAGATTGCAAAAGAAATTAACAAATCTGATTGAAGTCGAGGGATTAACACCTTCCTCAGCAGCAAAGCTAGCGGTTTATGACAACCCAATGTCGACGCTTCCATTCATGCGCAGGAATGAGATCCATCTTCCCATCCAATGGTCTGTTTGAACCATCAGAGAAGGGCATTCAGGACTGGCTTCTCGTCGCAATGGAAGAAGGTCATCAGCGCCCACCACGTGATCATATCGAGGCTGTTGACGAGGTTGGCCACTCCTGTGTTATCCTCGCCGTAATCCTTGCCTGTAGTGTCCATCCACTCCTCCATCTCTTGGAGGGTGTCACAAGTCTGGTGATAGCACCAATAACCATCCACCAAGCCACCGAATCCAACAGTAACCGTCCCGAGATTGTCTTGGAAGCTGGCGTGGTCGCTTCGGGCCGTGGTATCCTCGTAGACGATTATTTCCGGCCTATCCATATCCAACCAAACATCAGTCTTCCAAGTGTCCGCGGAGTAGTTGGTTCCGACCAGAGTCCCCATCTGCTCCTCTAATCCTAGGGCGTCCGAACCTATCCAGTTGGACAACCCCACCATTCCGGGCTGATCGAGGTGATCGTGGTTAGGCCCTGGGCCGATGTAGACTCGCATCGGCCAGACTTCGGTATCTTTCGGATATCCGTCCTCGTCGATTTGTGGGTCAGGATCTCCGTGAGGGGCCCCGCCACCACCCGGCCAATTGACTCCAGCCATGTCGAGATTGATGTAATTCGTAACTGTAACATCTGGATTATCCTCTGCTACGTAGTATTCTGTCCAGTAATCCGAACCGCGCTTTCCACCTTCTTCTCCGGACCACAAACAGAAAACCATGGTTCGGCGACTCTCGAACTCAGCGAGGACGCGCGCAGTCTCGAGAACCATCGAAGTTCCAGCGGTATTGTCGTAGGCTCCGACACGGGTCCCGTAGGTTCGTGAGCCTGTGGTATGTGGGTCTAGGAGGACCGCATTGGCGGGTGGAGCGACGTCGAAGTGGGCTCCAAAGACCAACCATTCATTGACCGCTTCGCTACCCCATTTGTAAGCACAGATATTGTACGCCTCAGGATTCTGAACTTGGAAGATATCGGTGAATTCATAGCGGTGTTGTCGAACCTCCAATCCGAAGGAAGACAATTCCTGAATGAGGTACTGCGCTGCATCTTCATAGGCTGGATTTCCTTGTCCAGCCCATCTATCGTAGTATCCAGCCTTCCCATCGACCAGATCGAATGTATTGGCCGGGTCGGTAATTTCGTAAAGCCGATCGTAGACAGTTCTGCCGTGCAATAATCCCGTTGAGTGCGCTCCACCTTGTTCGATACCAATGTCCATCGCACGTTGGATATTCACCGTCTTGATTCCAACTGCACCGCCTGTATCGGCGCTGGTGTTTACAGTATCGAAGGTAGTATTCTCGGCGACGACCCTCATTATCGCATCAGGGCCATTTCCGTCTGAGCCTCCGTTACCAAACCAAGTTGTCCAAGACTCCTCCTGATTCCTCACAGGCCAATTCTCTCTCCCTGATTCACCGATCATGAATAGCATCGATTCGGTTCGGGGCGGCGCAAGAATCGCGATAGTTTCGCTCCCTCCGTTTTCTAGATCGATGACGGTCGAATTCTGTACGAATTGCGTCATTGGATCCATCAGAAGATATGGGATGAAGACCGACATCGCCGCATCGGCTTCGAATGTGTAGTCGACGAAGAATCCGGCGGCGTCGCTTGATGCCCTCACGTCGAGGTCGTCCGAGTTGGGGGCCCCTGACTCGGCGCCGAAGCATCCACTCAGCGGAGTCAGCAACATCAACAGAACCATCGAAATGGCCGCTGACTCACGCGAGCGCATGTGTAACGGACCACAGGTCCGTTGTTGAAACCGCCGGCTCCTGCGTCACTTTCCAACATCAAATCGGTCTGAGTTTCAAGCGCTGAAGACCGAGAGACATGTGAGAGAACCATCAGCCTGCATTATCTCATTCATGTCGACGCTCGTCAGGCGGAATCCCTCGTCGAGCAGCGCCTGACGAGTGAATGAAAAACCATCAGCGATGATTACTCGGTCGCCTCTATACCCAATCGTATT
>DUJH01000041.1:0-260 GCA_013329905.1 Candidatus Thalassarchaeaceae archaeon
GCAGTCGAGGAGGTGCCACTCACCATCATTCTCCCTAGCCCATTCGAATACCGTTATTCCGCCATGGAAGAAGTCATTGAGGGCTCACCGAGTGAATTCACCGTCAATCGTAGCGCTGTTCCGGTGGCAAGTGACATCAGAATCAGCGTTGGTAAAAATAACCTGCCAAATATCGTCGCACAAAGAATTGGTGACAGTTCAGCAATTCCTCTCGAGACTGCGACGACCTACGAAGCAACTTGCACTGACAGCCATCTAGA
>DUJH01000041.1:427-7358 GCA_013329905.1 Candidatus Thalassarchaeaceae archaeon
GACACGAGCATCAAGTGGGAGTTCCTCAACAATGGAACCACGGTTCTCATCAGCGATGAATCGTGGGTTTCGATAGTTCCTTCCGAGTACAATTACAGCCACGGAGAGGTCCTCAGCGTGACTGTCCATTGTCTCGATTCCTTTGGATGGAGTGTCGATTGGTACGAGAATATCGTCATCGATGGAATTTCACCGACTTGGGAGGCTTCTTTCACAGCGAATCCAGATGTCGGCGAGGCTACTGCCATCGATATCAGCGATGGAATCATCGAGGTTGGAAGCGAGGATGTACTAGACATCAATATCGTTGCATCAGATGATTCCGGCCTCGACACAACAATCGAAATCACCAGTAATCGCTCGAGCGAGTGGCGACATGTCGATTGGTCAGAAATGACTGCTCAAGCTCGCTTCCCGCAGGGTGAAAAAGTCAACGGGTTGCATCTCGACATCAACCAGCGTCATGAGGCAAAACCGGCCACGACTTACAGCCTCAATCTCAAGGTCACCGACGACGCCGGCAATTCAGTCTTCCACGAATGGACAATCCTCGTCCTCGACGGTGCTGGACCTACAATCCTGCCAGATATCTACACCAACGGCACGCTAATTTCCCCTGAGCATCCCGTGCGCGCTGGCGTCCCAATCCAAGTCAATCTCTCGAATTCCTACGACGATCTCGACGGGATTCATGACACCAAATGGACATTCATCCTCAACCAAGAAATAATGTTCGAAAATTTCAGTTTTGCAGCGATTTCGACCTTTGATATTGAGCCACTGGAAGCCGGTTCGCACTGGTTCATTCTCATGGCTTGGGACTCAAAGGGGAACATGGACACCCTGTCTTTCTCCCTCGCGGTACAACCCGCTCCGGGTGTAGACATACGCATCGCTAATGTCAGTCATTACGGGACCGCGACAGTTGGCCAGACAATGCAGGTTCATGTTATGATTCAGAATTTCGGTGGCTATACCGCCACCGGCAGGCTGTGCAGCGGCGAAGTCTGCTCTTCACACGCTAACATCCCTTGGGCGACATCAGTCGGTCCGGGGGTGGTTGGAGTGACATTGGATATTCCTTTGGAGCGTGCTGGAGAGCTTCCTCTGAGCTTCGAATGGGGGAGCAGTCAGCTGAATGAAGAGGTTACAATTCCCATCCCTTCAGGAATCACTGTTAATCCTGATTCCGGGCCTCTGCAAGTCGTTCTCGGTGTCTTCCTCGTGCTTGCTGGGCTGGCTATCGGGGCTCGGATGCTTTGGGGCACCGAGCGGTCCGATGATTGATTTGGCCGAATCTAAAGCAAGTATTCGTTAGGCCTGCCGTAAGTCCAGCAGACCGCTCGACTCTTGACCTGAACACGTGGGTGGGGTGGTATGGTGCTCCCGCCCGACCACGCTGACCGGGTGATTGCACAGCAACGCTCTCGCGTCGAGAAGGTGGCGTTGGCTGGGACTCTGGTACTCATCGCCTCTGCTGGATGGTGGCTTCTGCCGGCGATGGATGGCAGCGTCGAGATGTTGCCGCGAATGGGGCCTGTTGTGGCTATCTTCGTCGCTGCCTTGATGCTGATGGATTTGATTGACTACGGCCCTGTTGAGCGTTCTCGGATTGCCATTGCTGCCGGCTTGGCTTGGCCGATGGTCGTCGCGCTCGCAATCGATTCATTTGGGGAAGGCGATCGCGCTCTTGCGACTGTGATTCTCATTATGGTCGCTGGAGCATTGCTGAATCATTGGCGGAATGCGCTTGGTGTGACACTTGCCACACGCAGGCTTCGCGCCTTCTCGGGCTTGGCAGGGGCTGCCTTCGGGATTGCAATCGTACTTTCGCTTGGCTTGGACATGCTCGTTGCAGGGGCCTTCGCTGTGGCCTGTCTGGGCTTGGTAGTGCCTGATTTACTGGCCAAGGATGAGGATCACGGAGCGAGGCAAGAGTTCGGTGCCGAATTGGAGGCTGCCGAGGCTCGAATGCTCGACCTTCGCTCAAAGAATTCCGGGCTGGAGCAGGCCGCTTCGCTGATTCAACAGGCGCGCGATCGGGGATGGAAGGATCCTGCGCGCGGCATGGTTCTGCTAGAGGAGGCCGAGCGAGAAGCGGAGCGTGTCATGGCGATGGCTGTGGATATCGATGCCATTCGGGCCGATGCGCTGGAAGCTGTTGAGAAGGCCGAGGCGATTGCGCCTATCGTCGAAGGTCCTCGACGAGCCTTCCAGATGGGCGACAAGGAGGCGGGTCTCGGTTCGCTTCGCGAGGCCGAGACGTTGTACCGAGTAGCCAAAACGAAGGCGGGGGCAATCGAAGAGAATTGGCAAGCCGCAGCTGAATCGATTGCCACTGCTGAGAAGGCAATAGCTGACAAGTCGGGCGCGGCGACCGATTCTGTTCGTGGAATCCTCGCCGCTGCCAAAGAAGCGATGGATGCTGAGGAGCCGGCCGAGGCTCTCCACATTGCCAACGCGATCCCAGCTCACATGGAGAGCCTCGAAGCATCGACAGGAGAGGCTGAGGAAGCAATCGCCGATGCCGAGGCTGCGCTTTCCGCGGCTGAGGGCGAATTAGCCCTAGCAAATGCCGGCCGGCTAGCAGATGCAAAGGAGGCATTCGCTAAGGGAGACTCACCTCTGGCAAAGGGACTCGCCGATAGTCTCGCCCGCGAGGTGCGAGAAACCTCCGATGCCATGCAAGAGGTCCAGCGCGCGCTGCGCCAAAAGAAACAGATTATCGCACGCTTTCCGACTGGGCCAGCAGGCGAATCTTGGCAGGCCCGCCTAACTGAGGTCGAAGCTGCAGCAAGTAGTGGAGAATGGGTCACTGCGGCCAAATCACTCACATCCCTCACCAATGATTTACAATCCTACGATGCCGAGGTTGGCGAAGCAAAGGAACTCCTCGAATTCGTCCAGTCAGAATGGACCGAATTGCGCCGCCGCCTCGATTCGACAAGTATCGGCCCAACCGACGAAACCCGACGAGCAACCGAGGCCGCCGTCAAACAAGCAATCGAAGCCCTCGAAGCAGGAGACGTCCAATCCTGTCTCACCGCACTTGGCACAGCCGACGAACTCTCCGAAAACTTGCGAAGGAGGGTGTGAATTGATTTTCACGAAGGTACGAGACTCAACTCACACTCGCGATTGGTAATCTCAGCGAAGATGCTTGCAACGAATTCGTCCAGCGTAACACCCTTGGCTTGGTCACCATTGCGTGCCCGAATAGAAACCATACTACCTGCAGCCTCTTCCTCGCCAAGAATCAACATGTAAGCCGGGCGCATCTTGCGGTGCATACGGATTTTCTTGCCGATTGTCGCATCTGAATCATCGACGCGAACCCGCACACCAGCAGCCGCCAAAGCCTCGCGAACAACACCTGCATACTCGCGCTGCTTCTCTGAAATCGTAATCACCTGAACTTGCACTGGTGACAACCAAGTTGGGAAGTTGCCAATCCAATGCTCGGTCAGGAAGGCCACAAACCGCTCATGCGTCGAAAGTGGAGCGCGATGAATCACGAAAACGTTGCCGTTTTCTTCGCCAGTTTCATCCTTGTAACTCAGCTCAAACCTATCCTTCGCCGCGAAATCCAACTGAATCGTTGACATCGATTCCTCGCGCCCGAGAGCGGTCGTGAATTGAATATCGATCTTAGGTCCATAGAACGCAGCCTCGCCGACCGCCTCGACATAAGGCATTTCCATCTCATCGAGAATTTGCCTCAAATGATTCTGAGTAGCCTCCCAGTTGCTCCCTTCCCCGATGTATTTCTCAGTGTTTTCAGGATCCCACAGAGACAAACGGAAGTGGAAGTTCTCGAACCCAAAGGTTCGGTAGTAATCGCTGACCATCTGCACGTTCGCACGCACTTCATCCCCTACCTGATCCAGCGTGCAGTAGATGTGAGCATCATTCATCGAAAGCATGCGAACGCGAAGCAGTCCTGACAGAGTGCCCGAGAGTTCGTTGCGGTAGACTGTACCGTACTCAGCAATACGCAATGGTAATTCGCGGTAACTTCGCTTCTTATTGCGGAAAATCAAGTGGTGCATTGGGCAGTTCATCGCCTTCAGGTAATACGTGCCATCGTCCATCTCCATCGGCGGGTACATGCTGTCCGCGTAGTGGGGAAGATGTCCGCTGCACTCGAATAATTCCTGTTTTGCGAGAACCGGGGTGGTGACGCGATCGTAGCCATATGCCTCCTCGGTCTCGACCGCGTAGCGCTCGATTTCAGATTTCAGAATCTCTCCATTCGGCAGCCAGACCGGCAATCCCTTGCCGATGAGTTCGTCAATCATGTAGAGTTCCATCTCTTTGCCGATTTTCTTGTGATCACGTTTTCCAGCTTCTTCGATTTGGCGCTGGCGCCCCTTTAGCCCCTCTTTCGTGGCATAGCACATGCCGTAGATTCGAACGAGGGACTCGCGTTTGCTATCAGCGCGCCAATAGGCTGTGCTGGTGCTGGTCAATTTGAACCAGCGCAGGTGGGATGTTGCTGGAACGTGCGGTCCTCGGCAAAGGTCGACAAAGTCGCCTTGGCGATATGCCGAGGAGCCGACATCATGGCCGATTTTGTCGTCCATGATTTCGATTTTGAATTTGTTATCTGCGAACATCTCGCGCAGCGAATCATTGTCCATTTCCTCGCGGATGATTGCGTGGTTAGAGCGAATGTGTTGATTCATCTTCTTCTCAATCGCGCGCAGTTCAGTATCGCCAATCGGATCCATGTGGAAATCATAGTAGAAGCCATGGTCGATTGGCGGACCAATCGTCGGTTTTGCATCGGGAAACATCTCGACGACAGCCTGCGCCAGTAGGTGAGCACAGGAATGGCGCAGGATGTAGAGTCCAGCCTCGCTCTCGCCATTAATCGGCTCGAGGCTGCAATCGGAGTCGAGGACGAATGAGAAATCTCGTTCGACTCCGTCGATGAGCGCGGCGACAGCACCAGAGCGCTTGCCGTGGACATTGAGGATGACTTCGCCAGCACTGATTCCAGAGGCGTATTCATGCGCGCCATCGGCGCCAACATCGACCGTAATCATCGACATGCCTGTGTCTCCGTCGGCTACGCCACGAACTGATGCTATGAAGGGCTTGCTTGAAATCGAGTTATTCGATGACGAATTGGGTACCGGAGGTACCCTCGACCATCGCCGGTATATCGGCCAGCGCGCCGATAACAGCACGCTGTCCGGTGCGTGAGACAAAATCAGCCGCCGCCTCAACTTTCGGTCCCATAGAGCCGGCAGCGAACTCATACTTCTCGATCTCATCAGGAGTAGTCCTCTCGATTCGACGCGCATCTTCAGTACCCCAATCGAGATACACTCCATCTGTGTCGGTCGCCATAATCAGCAAATCCGCCTCCAATTCGAAAGCTAGAAGTGCGCTCGCTCGATCCTTATCAATCACCACTTCGACTCCCTCAAGGTTGCCTTCCTTGTTGTAGATTGTTGGAATTCCACCCCCGCCCGCGCAGATGACAATGGTGCCTTTCTCAAGCAGCCAATGGATTGGGCGCATCTCAAAGATTCGATGCGGTTCAGGAGAGGGTACGACGCGTCGCCATTGCTCCCCGTCGGGCTTCATCGCCCAGCCCTTATCTGCCTCCAGGCGCTTCGCCTCAGCCTCGCTATACACTGGCCCGATGGGTTTGGTAGGTTCGTCAAAGGCAGGGTCCTCAGGGTCTACTTCAACCATGGTCAGGATGGTGGCGAAAGGGTATTCGATGGGAAGCAAATTGCCGAGCTCCTGCTCGATCATGTATCCAATCATCCCCTCTGTCTGAGCTCCCAAAACATCCAACGGGTACGCCTCGACTTCCTCGTACGCCGCCGATTGCAAGGCCAAGAGGCCTACCTGCGGTCCATTGCCGTGGCTGATGACGAGTTGGTTGTCTGCTGCTATTGGTGCCAGTGCTTGGGCTGCAATACGTATATTCTCGCGCTGGTTCTTCGCAGTCATCGGTTGCCCGCGCCGTAGCAATGCGTTGCCGCCGAGTGCCACTACGATTCGCATGAGGGTGCGACGGCGTGCTGTGGTGATATTAACGCACGCCCGCTGCGCCGAGCGTGACTCGTATCGGGCTGCTGGTCAATCCCGACGCTGGGTTAGGCGGACGCTTGGGTCTGAAGGGATCTGACGGTCAGGCCGAGTTCGCACGCGCGCAGGGTGCCGAGGATCGGGCTGGACCACGCGTTGCTATCGCCCTCGCACATTTCGCGCGGCTGCGCAAGGACCCATCAACCATCGAATGGATTACCAGCGAAGGGCGGATGGGAACCGACTGGATTGGCAGCGATTTAGAGATCGGTTCGGTGTCCACAATCCACACTTCTTCTGGCTTGACAACTTCTGAGGACACCGCTGGCTTAGTCGCCCAATTACTCGAATCAAACATCGATATCCTGGTTTACGGAGGCGGCGACGGCACAACCCGCGATATCGTCGCCAACCTCGAATCCGCCGGCAGGCAGAACCTACCAATCATTGGCGTGCCGTGCGGAGTCAAGATGCATTCAGGAAGTTTCGCCGCCTCTCCAAAGGCGGCGGCAGAAGTGCTCTCTGCTTGGCTTGATGGAGAACTATTGCTGGCGAGTACGGAGGTTTTGGACCTCGATGAGGAGGTCTATCGGCAAGGGCGTTGGGTCGTTCGGCTGTACGCTGAGGCGATGACTCCGGCGAGTCCGCGGTGGATGCAAGGGGCCAAACAGCGCGTCGAAGCGAGCGGTGAAGAAGAGGTCCTCGAAGGACTTGCTGACCACGTTCAAGAACTTCTAATGGGCGACGAGAGATTACTCATATGGGGCTCAGGTGGAACACTCAGGACTATCGGAAATCAGGTTGGAATTACACCGAGTTTGCTTGGGATTGATGCGAGTGTCGGCGGCGAACAGGTCGGAACTGATCTGAATGAGGTTGACCT
>DUJH01000041.1:7762-8026 GCA_013329905.1 Candidatus Thalassarchaeaceae archaeon
CAAGGATATAGGACAACCAGAGTTCTGCCAATTGCTGTAGACTGAATCAATGCATAGCCTCTGAAAGGGCCCACTGAAAGCCCACTGTACCGGATTAAACAAAATAATACAATAGACCAACAAGAATCCCAATATCAACCACTACAAACAAGACTTTGAGTGGTAAAGGTAGAGTTTTGAAAAAGTGAAACATACCTTGATTTTCTTCGTTCATGCCAATTCCATCCGTCTTTTGATGTTAGTTTTTGTGCAATACAGAGGGTA
>DUJH01000058.1:0-1237 GCA_013329905.1 Candidatus Thalassarchaeaceae archaeon
GTAAGTGTCTCAGACTCGCTCATCGCTCTCATGCTGGGGGCGGAGCCTCTGAGGCTTCAACCTGCTGCGCGCGACGCTTGCTGGCGCGCTCCAACGAGCCGATCATTGCTGGAGTCGTGACCATGCTTGCAAATAGTGACAATCCAATCATCGCCGCGCAGAATAATCCGAAGCTCGCAAAGAATCCCATTGGAGACTGAGCGATAATTAGGAATCCAGTCACATCCGAGACTGCTGATCCAAACAAGGCAAGGCCCGCAGCGCCACCAATCGCCTTGATGCTGGCATCAACATCTGCACCGGTTGCTCGCTCCTCTCGATACCTCTCGACGACGTGTATAACGTAGTCGATTCCGACTCCCAAACTCATCGCTGCGATTGCAACTGTGACCATGTTCAAGCCATATCCAGCAGCAGCGATAATTGCGTACAACCAAATTATCACAATTACAATTGGAATGGTGGTAAAGATGGCAGTTGAGAGTGACCTTATCCCCCAATATCCAGCTCCAATGACGAGAAGAATTGCAATTGTAATTGCAAGATTAACGCTAACTGTTAGGTAAACATAGCCAGTTATCCCGATGATTACTGGGGAAGATATCGCAAGGTCTCGAAGCGAATAATCATCTAATCCATACTCGACCTTTCGGAACCCCCACCACAGGGTAATTAGACAAAATAGAACACCGAGGACTAAGGTTCCTTGCAGTTGATTCTGCATACTAGAAGCGGCCACGTAGCGTGTGACTGGATCGCCGGTAGCGATAGCCCAAGTTACAGGATATTCCTCGCTAGCCGACTCTATATCAGACCTCTCTGAGAGGTCTTGAGCTGCCAGTTCTTGGAAAGGTTGCATATCCAATTCCAATTCTGCAAGAACCTGTTCTACAACGATGAACTGCTCTGGGTTTGCGATTCCCCAGCGCAAAGTCATACGATTGTATTCAGGAATGCTTCCATCTTTGCATAGATGCACCAATTCAGGATCTAACTCACAGGTTGGAACAATATGGAGGGCGGTCAGAGATTCTGGGATTGCCGGAAAGTATCCTCCGGCAGGGATTCCATACACGTAGACGAATCCATACATGAATCTCAGACAATCACGGTCGGTTTCGTCCGGTAGGTCATTTGCTAGCCTCTGACAATCGAGGCTCTCGGATTCCCAACCTGCCTCGACAAAGGGTGTATTGTTGGTGAACATGCTCGCCTTTGCGGCCCAAATCAATTCGTC
>DUJH01000058.1:1454-4471 GCA_013329905.1 Candidatus Thalassarchaeaceae archaeon
TCATTTGGACTTGGATCTGCCATGTTTACTCTAGTTGCTTGAATCGCAGCGTAAACTCTCGGATCTAGCATATCGCCTTCTATAATGACGGAAGCTGGCTCTCCCTCATCGCTAAACCTAGTATTGACTAATTCTACAGCATGTGCGAAATCCGATTCCTCATCAAGAAAATCTTCGACTTTGAAATCGCCCTCAAGACTCAGCATCATTGGAACGGCGATTGCTGTGATAATCAGAATCAAAACCAATAGCAAGGAGGAGTTTTTCGATGAATTATCCGCGATGGAAACTAGACGCTGTTCTCGAATCATGTGAACTATGCCGGTGTCCTCTTCTGGTAATTTTCCTTGTTTGGCCAGATACTTGTCCCAATCCATGCGAATCAGCGGTGCCCAAATTCCGGTTAGTATGAATGCCGCTGCAACACCTAGAGCCGCTTCGACACCGAATGAACGCAGGGCGGCAATATCTGAAGTCAGATTGGCCGCGAATGCAGACATAGTAGTCAATGATGTCAACATAATCGCTCGGCCAACTCTAGACAATGAAGCATGAGCAGATTCCTCTGGAGAGCGCCCTTGTCTCCTTTCCTCCTTGTATCTGTGTAAGGCGTGTAGACTGTCGTCTATTCCCAAGGCGATAACTAAGATTGGAAGTAGGGTGGAAAATTGGCTCTTACTGATTATCTTGAATCCATATTTCTCTCCAAGGACTATCATCCAGCCGATTGAGCCTTGCATCCACAATAGAGCGAAAATCAAGGTCGCCCCGACGATTACCACATCCGAGGCCCGTCTAAGACTGAACCAAAGTAGCACAGTAATGACCAGTGCCATGGCGATTAGTAGCAAACTAGATTCTAGTAATTCGCGGTTCAGTTCAACGTTTATTCCCTCATTTACTGAGAAAGTGACAACGAGTTGATCGGTTGTTCTAATTTGCTTTTCTAAGTCGATCATTGCCCATTCAAAACTGCAAAGTTCTTCCCCACTTTCGAAGGCTTTTCGACAGTCTTCTAATTTGTATTCAGGAGGAGTCGTAACCAAATTGAGTCCTTCGAAACGATAGCCTTCTGGCTCATTTCTTGCATCCTCCCAGGAATAGGTAATTCCATTCTCCTGCAACTCTGTGCGACTGAGTTGAATTAGAATCCAAGTTGTAGATGCAGACCATCTTCCGGGGCCCCAAATTACGTCATCATCGAATGTTCCATCTTCACTAATAGTTCCCCCAATGGGCCCCGTCAGAGCACTGGTCTCGTCGTAGGTGAATCCTCTATCGGTAGATAACCAGCGTAGCATAGCTCCGTCGGAATACATTATCATCCGATGTGCGGCTAGGTCGATGTGGGTCTGAGTAAGGTTAGGATCGTCATAAGTGAGACATTCCAATACTCCACAATCTTCCCAGTTTGTTCTTGCCGGTTCTAGCAATCCGAACACATTGATTGTGGGTTGAGTTAGCAGAGATTCGCCCGCCATGAAGGCTCGAAGAAGGTCAGGGAGAGACATCGGGCCGACGAAACCTGTACCGGTTAATTCGGTAACCATAGGCCTTGCGAAGTTGGAAATATAATGTGAACTTGTAATGGCGGTTTTGTCCTCTATCTCTCTGAGTATCGTAAGATTGAGGATTCCTCCTGTAGGAATATCTTCACCCACTAAACCCGCACTTTTTCCTTGATATCCTACTCTCTCTGAAGGATGAGGTAAGTTGTCGTAATCTATCTCCCCATCAACGGTATAATGAGGAGCTAAATCGGATGTCAAGATAGCCTCCCTATCTCTAACCGAGACGGCGAATCCATGCGTTTTTTCCGCTGCTTCAAAATCTTCGTTAACAACCTGATTCGCCAATAATTCAGGTGATTCCATGTCGTATGATTGAACATCGATTGGTTCTAGGCTTGCAAGCAAGCCTGGAATCATCAAGATGCTGATGAAGAGAACCGCAGTGTGAAGTTTGAAACTTTGAGGAAGAAGAAAATCGGCAACCTTGCCAAAGTCCCTGACTTCTCTCATGTCAGTTCCTATGATTTTGTTTTTTTAACCAATGCTTAGTCAAAGTCCTGAATCCCTGAGCCGGTCGAGTGCCTCTTTCTGTTTCTTATTCACTTGCTCCGGCTCTGCGAGTATGAATTCGATATCTAGCGGCCCGCCGTCGTGCCCATGTCCTGCAAGACGGCGGCGATCACCAATCCGTGTGCCTTCCGCTACTTCGATTTGCACTCGCTTTCCTGCCGGAGTACGGATACGAACCGCACCTCCTAACATCAGAGCCGAGTATGGAACTGCAACTTCCTGAATCAGTTTGCCACCTTCCCATCTACGACCTTCTTCGGCATCGAGGCGGATTGTGATTAGGAGGTCGCCGGCTTCTCCTTGCGGATGTTCGTGCCCCATTTTCTTCAAACGAAGTTGCTGGCCGTGCTGAGCGCCTGATGGAACGTTGACGGTGATTGTTGAGGAACGTGATTCAACACCCTTACCCGAACATTGTGGGCAAGTCTTGCGCGAATTGAATGAGGTCCCTTCACAGCGTTTGCAGATACGCAGACGGCGATGACCAAATTCGATTTTGGTGCCGGACAAGGCTTGTTGCAGGTTGATGTCGATACCTGCCTCGATATCTGGACCACGTTGGGACGGTGGCGCTTGTTGAGGTCGGCGTTGTTGGCGGCTTTGTTGTTGGAACTGAGGTTCGCCACCACCCTTTCCACCCATGAATTGGTTGAGAATGTCTGAGAAGTCAAAGCCAGCACCCTGACCTTTTCCTACGAATGGATTGCTGCCTCTGCCGTGCCCCCCAGAACCGCTGAATCCTGAGAATGGGTTGCCGCCGCGGGCGAACATTTCCTCGATACGTCGTTGCTGATCGTATTCCTTGCGCGCGGCTGCAGTTCCAATCTGATCGTAGGCCGCTTGGATTGCCTTGAATCGCTCCTCAGCGGCCGCATCGCCCGGGTTACGATCGGGGTGATGCTGTCGGGCGAGCTTGCGATAAGATCGCTTGACTTC
>DUJH01000036.1:0-1580 GCA_013329905.1 Candidatus Thalassarchaeaceae archaeon
GAGCGGTGCTGGACGAAGCTGCCAACTTCGACAAACGAATCAGCATCCAGTAGCATGGTGATACGTTCTCGAGCAGTTTGGCGACCGGATTTTCGCAATTCTTCCATACTGATCCGGTCGGCTGAATTGAGGGCTTCTCGGCGCATCGCATCCAAGTCATCGGAGTGCGATGCGCCAGCCATGATACGCTCCAAACCGCTCGCGGTCTTTCATCGAAGCGGCTGAATATACTCAGAGTGTATTTGTGGGAACTTCCCCGTAATCGTTAGGATGAGGTTGTCCATCTTGTATCAAAAATACCAACAAAATGATGATTCCAACACATGGAACTAGCCCTATGAAATACCACCATCCAGATCGTCCTGAGTCATGCAACCTGCGAACCATCACAGAAATTCCAGGAAGCAAAAATCCCAGCCCGGTGAGTACGTAGAATGGGCCGTAGCTGATACCAGCGCCCGCGTCAATGAGCACGATTCCAGTCAGCCCGTCGAGAATCATTGCAGGAATGGCTATACAAATACCGAACAATAGACACCACCAGTATTCGGAGCGAGAGGCTCGGCCGTTGAAGTTCGCATAGTTGTGAATCACTGCCTTTTTTACCGCATCAACGAATCCAATCTGTTCTGTTGGTCTGCCAGTCATCTGAGGGGTTCCTTCTACTTCCATACTGGAGAAGTGACTCACTCCGGTGATAAAGATTGAGCCGGCATCAGTGATTCATCGTCAATCAGACAACAAAACCTTGCCACGCACGCATGTAATCTACGAACTTCGGACTAAGGCCCTGAGATTCAAGATACTCCGGAGTGAACGGCGGGCGCTGAGGGTCGTAATCTGCATCACCCATATGACTCGCCCAATCCGCATGGCCGATTGCAGATCTTGCTACGGCGACGAAGTCCGCACCCTGTTCCATTACCGCCTGCGCCTGTGCTGTCGACCAGACCGAACCACACGAAATTAGAGGCAGTCGCCTAGCAAGACGCTCTGCGAAAATCTCGGTGAGCATGCGAGGATCGTCGGAGTGCGCAGATGGAACGAAGCAATCCCAACACGAGATGTGAAGGAAGTCAATCCCAGACTCTGCAAGCATATCGGTAAGGTCGAGAGAATCTTCCAGAGTTACACCAATTTTGCGATACTCGGGCGAGATTCGAACTCCCACAAGGAAGCCCTCGCCCGTCTTTTCTCGTACGCGCTCGATGATTTTCATCAGAAAGCGCGCTCGATTCGACAACGAACCGCCCCAACGATCAGTCCGCCGGTTCGTTCCAGTGCCGAGGAATTGGCAGATGAGGTAACCGTGGGCGCCGTGAATCTCAATCCCATCGAAGCCGGCTTTCTCGCAGCGCACAGCGGCATCCGCAAAGGCCTCGACGAGTGCCGATACCTCAGCATCTTCCAACTCGCGAGTAGCGCCCGAATCCGAGTCGCTCGTTTCATTCACGCTCGCAGAAACCGGCTGCACCCCAGTCAGGCTTTGTGGGCAGCGCATACCACCGTGGAATATCTGTGCAAAAGAAAGCGCATCATGAGCCTGAATCCCCGCAGCCATCCGCCGCAGACCTGGCAAT
>DUJH01000036.1:1620-2221 GCA_013329905.1 Candidatus Thalassarchaeaceae archaeon
TTCACGCTCGCAGAAACCGGCTGCGCCCCAGTCAGGCTTTGTGGGCAGCGCATCCCACCGTGGAATATCTGTGCAAAAGAAAGCGCATCATGAGCCTGAATCCCCGCTGCCATCCGCCGCAGACCTGGCAATTGGTGATCTCCCCAAACGCCCATCTCGCCGACCCAACCTTGGCCCTCGCGTACCACATGCGAAGCAGCCGTGGTGACGATTCCGAAGCCGCCTTCGGCGCGCCTGCGCAACCACTCGATTTCGGCATCGGAAAGTGACCCATCCTCGTGACTCTGCTTGTTAGTCATCGCCGCGACAATCGCACGGTTGCGGACCTCGAAATCCGTGCGTGGGAATCGAAACACATCGTTAGGCCCGGCCATCCGAACCCTCCGATTTACTCCACCGAGTCGTTTGGATTCTCGCCGCAGAGATCCTCATTCCAACCAGCGGCGACTGTCTCACGACCACCACCACGGCTCAGCAGATGGTGCAACTTCACCAGCGCCGAACTCGGCGGACACAGCGAGCCGTGACCAATGATTCCCATCTCCTGTTGTTCGCGTCCCTTGGCATAGACATTCATGTTCATCGCACCATGAATCGTTTG
>DUJH01000036.1:2501-6909 GCA_013329905.1 Candidatus Thalassarchaeaceae archaeon
CCATGGAAGAGCAGTGCATCGAAGTCTCCCTCGATTCCTGCCTTCACGAGGTCTGGTTGGAGATGAGCATCTGCGATGAATTGGGCGATTCGAACATCCTCATCGAAAAGCATCGGTGCAATCGCCTCAACGCGAGCATCGGCTGGTTCATGCTCAGCCATCTCGATGCTCGGTCCTGAACCATCATTATTCACCCAAGCCAGTGGACCCTGATTGATCGGCTTGAACGCGTCACGTCGCGAGGAGTGATACTTGCGACAAGCAACACCGGGTAGAACAGCACAGCGCCCATCCGAGGATTCGGCGTGCAGAATAACCACACTCGAATCCCGATAGCCGTTAGGTTCAGGCCCATGAGCCGCCCAATGAACAGCAGCCACTAGATTCTCAGCCGCATCGCTTGAACCGCGGTCAGGCGAGCGCTGTGACCCAGTCACAACAATTCGACCCGGCGGCCGTCCACCATTCCCTGACCAGCCATAGGACATGGCCGCCGCACTGAGATGCAAAGTGTCGGTTCCATGAGTAATCACAACACCAACAGCGCCCTCTGCAAAGGCCTCATCAGTAGCCCGCAACATTCGATTCCAATGCCGCGGGCGAATATCATCCGACCACATATTGCCCAGCTTGACCACCCTAAGGCGAGCCACCGAGCGTAATTCAGGCACCGAATCGAGCAACTCGTGTGGCTCGAATCTAGCGCTAACAGCCCCAGTTGCATAATCCACCTTGCTGGCGATGGTCCCGCCAGTATGGATTAGGTGAACGAGAGGGAGTGACTCGTCCTGAGGTTCGTGGGTGATCTCCTCTGCGACCGCAATCTGCACATCATCGAGCACCTCGACCGATTCGACGTAAGACTCGGGATAGCTCACATTGTAGCCATTTGCAAGCTTCAATGTCACCAATTTAGGGCCTGCCGGCGGCAATGCTAGACCTTCGTGTTCTACCATCCCTGACCAAGTCTTGACGACCACCTTAACCGGCGTCGACGGGCTAGGCCAGTCTCCCATGAAGCGGCAGGATGTGATTCACTCCATGAATGCGACGCACAGTGAAGCCGTTAATCAGGGCAGGATTGGAGATTTGGATGGGCGTCGAAGAGGTTTCTGAAATTCGGGTTGATTGAGAAGCACATTGATGGAGGTTCAGCCTGCGCTGAGTCATCAATGAGTGATGACAAGCTGGCGAAGCGCAATGTCGCCGTGCTATTCTATGCTCAAGCGATACTCGGTAGTCAAGGTTCGGTCAACATAATCCTCGGAGGACTTGCTGGCTTCGCTCTGGCTGGTGCGAAAGCACTGGCAACATTACCGATTACGGTCACGATGGTGACCTCAATGTTGTTTGCCGGACCGGTTTCTCTGTTTATGGGAAGGTTCGGCAGACGAAGCGGATTTCTACTCGGCGCGGGCGCGGGATTACTTGGAGGCGGCTTCAGCGCCCTCGCCCTATATCTCGGACGGTTCGACGTATTGCTCATCGGTTCAGCATTCACCGGAGTCTTCAGATCAACACATGGATACTACCGATTCGCAGCGGCAGATACAGCCTCAGAAGAGTTCCGGCCAAAGGCAATTTCACTGGTTTTGGCTGGAGGATTAGTCAGTGCTTTCATCGGCCCTGAAATCGTTCGACAGACGGCCGATGCAATCGGATCTACACCCTATGCAGGAGCTTACCTTACAGTGATGGTGATCAATGTCGTGGGCTCACTAGGATTGCTTTTCCTCGATATCCCGAAACCTCCGCAGAAGGAGGAAGGTGGAGATACAGGTAGGCCACTGAAGCAGATTTTCCGGCAACCAAAGACCGTCGTAGCTGTAATTTGTGCGATGGTTTCCTACGCCTTGATGACGCTCGTCATGACTTCGACCACCCTAGCCATGTCCCAGAATGACTTCTCAACGGCAATCGCTGCTGACGTGGTTCGATGGCACATTGTAGCGATGTTCGCTCCGAGTTTCTTCACCGGTTCAATCATCGCGCGGATTGGTCATGTGCGAGTGATAAGCATCGGATTGGTGATTATTGCTTTGGCTGGCGCGATTGCGGCGAACGGTGCAGAACTCGAGAATTTCTATCTGGCTCTTATCGCGCTTGGTTTGGGATGGAATTTCGGCTTCATCGGAGCGACTAGTCTGTTGACCACAACGCACACGGATGAGGAACGAGCGAAGGTGCAAGGTCTGAACGATTTCTTTGTGTCTGGCTTGTTAGCAGTGGCTTCCTTCGGCTCGGGCGCGATACTACACGCCTACGGTTGGGAATATGTGCAATATGCGATGATACCTGCTTTGCTAATTGCTGGCACTTCGGTCCTCTGGTTGGTGATGACCAATCGACGTGCGCCGAACTCGAATAATGGCATAGCCCAAAGTTGAGCGTTACCACTGGAATCAGTTGAGAGTGTGGTGCCGGGAGCGGGACTTGAACCCGCGACCTTCGGATGTCTCAGACATTCTCGGCTAGGCTTTTGCGCTCATCGATCGCGTCGGCAGGAAAATCCCCGCCGACTGTACCCTATGAGTCCGACGCGCTACCAACTACGCCACCCCGGCTATGCCGCGCCACCGACGGCCTCCATTTGAGCGTTGCAGTCCTCGCGGTGGCGAATAGAGTACGACGACGCCCATACCCTTGATGAGGGGCGGGGCGTCGCCAAGTCGTGGTCGACGTCGATTCAGCCCTGCGCGCAAGCGCATATTCGGGCAAGAAGCGTGCTCGGGGATCTGACGTAGATAAGGAAGAGAAGAAGAGCCGAAAAATCGAGCCTTTCGAGCCCAGTGACGCCCTTGAGAAGGAAAAGGCTGACGCGTTTTCGATGTGGTTGGTGATTGCTCTTGGATTGTCGGTTGGACTACTGATGCGCTACGTTTTGATGCCGACTTTGACTGAACCCGAGAAGATTCTCTGGGTCCTCCCGCTCATGCTCGTGGTACTTCTGCCGACACTTCACAGGTTGATTATTCCAGACAAGTGGTCGGACCGGTATGACAGAGGTAATTGGTTTCGAGCCAGTTTTCTGTATATTTTCACCTGGCTCGCGATTTCTTTCTTGCTGGTCAATCCACCGCTAGCTGATATCGCTCCGCCGACGCTGGCTGGCGGGATTGATATCGCTGAGACTGAGGGTGTTGTTGATGTGGCTTGGACTGGCGGTACCTATACCATCGAATTGAATCAGAATACAGTAGACGTGACTCTTGGAATGGCTGTTAGCGACAATGTGGATTCTGCTAGTGCGACCATCGTTGTGAGTCATTGGTTCCATGGGGCGATGGTCGAGGAATTGGCTAATGGAACGGTCTCTGAGCAGACTGATCATATTGCTACATTCGCCGATGTCGAGGCTTGGGAAAGGCTGGATAAGAGTGGAAATTCGAAGGTGATTGGCCACGCTGAGGACATCGGAGTCGCTTGGGACCTTGGAACGATGGGCCCTGGCGAACATCAGATCAAGATCAAGCTGGTCGAGGAAGGAGACCCTTGGGCTCAGAACGTCTGGGAGAGGACCTACACGATCGTCATCATCCAAGTTGCAACCGCTTGAATTTATTTGATGCCGTAATTGTGCCACTAGGTGATGAACGCTCCTAAGGATGCACTCTACCAAGCAACTCGCTCATTTATGGCTCGAAATTATCGCGCCGATGTTGAATGGTTAAATCACAATATTTCGAAGAAAAAAACGATGACTGCGGATTTACGTGAGGATATACCACCAATCCCATTTACCGGAGATCCATGGGCTAAAGTTAGAGGAGATTGCACGCTATTCATTGGAATCAATCCTCGATTCCAAGACTCGACTATTCCTCCAAACCACAAAGAGTTCGGGCCGTCAATTTCATCCATAGATCGATTCCATTCTGGTGATGAATTAGGTTTCGAAGAATATGTCAATCAAAGAAGGAGATACTTCACAAGCGGGATGAAGTATGGTAAACACTACACCTTTCCAGGAAAAATGTTCTCAAAACACTGGTATGATGTCGAAAATCCATGGTTGAACCATGTTCAGTCGATGGATGTAGTCCCTTGGTTTTCCAAAACCGACGAGATGGATTTGGGATCTCTGATTGAAGCATATCATTCTGAAGAGATGTTCAAAGATTACAGGTTGATTTTGGAAGAAGTGGTTGAATTAATTCAACCTAAGTTTATTCAACTCAATGGGAAAAAACCGAGGATGATTATTGAGGAAATTTATGGAACCGAAAATTTCCAACCCATGAAGACAATTCGAAAGGGCTGCCATGCTGGTGTGATTAGTATTAGAGGAAGAAGCATTCCTACTGTAGCACACAATTTTTCGGGCACATTCAGTGGATTGAATGGAGAAAAAGAATGGGACGCTATGTATGATGAGTGGACTAACTCTTGAGAAGTGAGCAGATTGTTG
>DUJH01000015.1:0-2345 GCA_013329905.1 Candidatus Thalassarchaeaceae archaeon
AGGCGATAATATCACCGAGAGATTCAGTTCTTTGGGCGGACGACGACGATTTTCTTCTTCGAGGGCTTGGGAAGCATTGTCGCACCGGCTGCCAGCATGCTGGAGAAGCAGCAATTGGTGAACCAGCCGACATCGACTGTTGCGTAGTCAGAACTCAAGGCAATAATCGGGATTGAGAGAAGGAAGGTGGCGATGCCCAAACCGATTCTCACGATACGAGGTACCGACGGTCCTCTTTCAACCTCGCGTAGTTAATCAGGTTTCAAGTTGCCATAATTCGTCGCCAACCCAATGAAGAGTAGTGATGGCTTTTCCTTTTTCCATCGCGGCCATTTCTTCCCCATTGACCATGGCGATTCCAAGGGCCAGAGGTTTGCCATGAGTCTCGTCACGAACCCAAACCAATTCTCCAGCCTCAACATTTGGATCAGCCATCTGCACTCCTGCTCCCATGCAGTCGGCGCCGTTCATCAGGAATGGAATGGCGCCGTGATCGACGGCGGCCCATTTTCCACCGGGTTGCCAAGCGAGGATGCCGCGTAGGGTCGGGAACCACTTGCGGCCATCCTCGGTTTCGACCTGCATAGCCAGAGGCGTTTTGTCGACCAGAAGCAGGTCGCGATTGTCGAAATTTGCTTTCTCGAGGAAGACGGTTCGACCATCGATGTCAACGCCAATTCGCTCGGATAATTCAGCGATGATATTCTTCACTTGCTTGAACCGAACCGGCGTTCTCCGCCTCAACCTCTTTTCTGTCACAGTTAGAACGCGAGGCCCGCATTCAATGAACCTCGCGCAGGTTTCATGTGCGAATATGTTGAAGCCAACCACTCGAAGCCCCAGTCATGCACGTGGTCTGCTTCGACTTGGAAGGGGTCCTCATGCCCGAGGTCTGGCACAACGTCGCTGAAAAGACCGGAATCGAGGCACTGCGACGAACAACAAGGGACGAGCCGGATTATGACAAACTCATGCGATACCGGCTCGACATTCTCAACGAGAATGGAATCACCATCGACGATATCCAGCAAGTAATTGCCACGATGGAGCCATTGCCAGGGGCCAAGGCCTTTCTCGATGCCGTGCGCGCGCGTTGGCAAGTGCTGATTCTATCCGACACCTTCTACCAATTTGGTGAACCGATGATGGTCACACTCGACCGTCCGACGCTCTACTGCCACGACCTGCAAATCAACGATGAAACGCGGATGATCAGTGGTTGGAGCATCCGCCTCGAAGACCAGAAGCGAGTGACTGTCGAAGGTCTTCGCGCGATGAATTTCAAGACGATTGCAATCGGCGATTCATACAACGATACCAACATGTTAGCAGAAGCTCATGCTGGTATTTTGTTCCGTCCGCCACAGAATGTAATCGACGAATTCCCGCAGTTCCCAGTCGTAACAGATTACGCCGAACTAATGGCGCGGATCGAAGCCGCTGCCAGCGCCACGGGCGAGTAATCGGGCTTCATCGACCCGTAGGGTCGGCAGACAGAGAAATTACTCTCTTGCCAATCGATTGAAATAAGGGAGGTTGGTCGGCGAGGCGCATGGCACAGTGGCATGGCATCTCACGACGCAAGCCGACCGGCGGACGCTTGAAGCGACCAAACCGCTACCGAGGCAAGCGCCGCAAGGAGATTTCCAGCGAGAAGCAGTTCGCCTTTGTTGGCGAGAAGGACATTCGCAAGGGCTACCGAAAGCACGCTGGTTCGACCACCGTTCGAGTCATGCAAGCAAACTCAGTCAATGTCAGTGACCCAAAGACTGGCAAGACCATCCGCTCCACGATAAAAAGCGTCATTCAGAATGATGCTGATCCTAACTTCGTTCGACGCAACATCATCACCAAGGGCGCGATCGCAGATACCGAGGCTGGCAAGGTACGAATTACCTCGCGCCCAGGAATGGATGGCGTCGTCTCCGGCATTCTCATCGAAGAGTGAAATCGGAATCAAGCCGATTCGGCGAGATTCGCTTCTGCGACTTTCTGCGACTTCGTATTGCCGAACGTCTCAAGTGAGTCCGAATTACCGCAGGGGTGACAGCAATGGCTTCGCGCACAGATGAGATGTGGGTTTGGACTGGGTATTTCGACGCCCGGTTGAGCCGATCTGAGGGGCGTCGTGTGCCGAAGGAGGCTTCGATTGCTAATCCGACTCTGGAAGCTGTTGCATGGGCTGCGCGCGCGGCTGGAATTACCCGAATGCGCCGCAAGCCAGAGGCGAGCCATCCCTCACGACCTTCTTCCCAAGAGGGGCGGCTGGAGATTTCTGCCAAAGACGCTCTTGGCTCGACCAAAGCCGAGTCGAAGGAGGGTGTGCTTCAGTCGATTGGTCTTCG
>DUJH01000015.1:2601-2776 GCA_013329905.1 Candidatus Thalassarchaeaceae archaeon
GCCCAAAGAAAGTCATTCAAAGGAAAATCCGGTTCTTCTCGACGTAAGAAATTTGGAAAGCGCTGAATCCTGCTCTAAGTTTATCATAGGCCGATTTTCATTGCTAAACAATGAGAGCAGTCGCGATACCAATGATTCTACTGATGCTGAGCGCATCCTTTGCTGGATGTACCTC
>DUJH01000019.1:0-315 GCA_013329905.1 Candidatus Thalassarchaeaceae archaeon
CCTCAGAATTTTGAGGTTCGCATACAAGAGAAAGGGATTTCCGGTATCGTTCGGCGCTTGCTCGGGAAGAATGTAGTGAGGCATTACAACCATTCTCCAGCTAGCGAGATTCGCGAAAGGATAGGGGCACAGTCATTCGATTCTTACCGAAAGTTCTGTGTTGTACGGAATCCATGGGATCGGGCGGTTTCACTCTACTTCTGGCGTAAGAACCGCCCTGGTACAGACCAACTCAAAGAGGGTACTAACTTTGCGGATTTTGTCCGCGAGACTCCTCCAGATATTCTGAGCGATTACGATATTTTCACGATTGAT
>DUJH01000019.1:614-899 GCA_013329905.1 Candidatus Thalassarchaeaceae archaeon
GATCACTATTCGTTGATTTATGATGACGAGTCAATTGCTCGAATAGCCGAGATATGTGCTTGGGAAATAGCGAACCTCGGCTACGAATTCGATGACCAGCGCCCCACCTCAGAGCAGTGAGTCAATTCGCTGCGCAAGCCGGCGTGCGTGATTGTCCGGTGTTAGACCGAGTTCTTCGATGCGGGCCAGTCCAGCTTCAGTCCAAGCGCTCCGAGTTACTGGATCGGTTGCTTGTGCGAGCGCGCCCTTCCACGATTCGAGGTCGCCCCGTTCAATGAGCCGCCC
>DUJH01000019.1:1187-7952 GCA_013329905.1 Candidatus Thalassarchaeaceae archaeon
AATCCGACTACTGCCGCGGCGTTGCGCATGATGGCGCGCATGGCCTCTGAGGAGAGCCCGGAGAGAACTCGTACACCGACTCCGTTCCGTTCTCCATGGGCTTGTAATGCATTGATTTCATCACCGGAACCTCCGCCGATGACGACAAGATCGAGGCCGCTTCCAGCCAGGTGCTCGACCGTCTCGTAAGTTCCTTTGAACCGCGAAATACGACCGATTGTCACAGCATACGTGCCAGGCTCATCAACTCCAGCGGCTTCGAATGCTGCAGTCTCACCAAAACTCGGCTCGCGAGGGAACTCTGAGAGATCAACAGAGGGGTGTAGAACTCCTCCATCTATGTTGTAGATACGCTCGAGATTCGAGGCAGAGAAGGAGGAGTTAGCACTCACTATCCAGTTGGGATTGTTTGCGAAACCTCGGAAGGAGGCTTCGACTCGCGCCCGTTGTCGTCTTTGCAGAATGTGCAAGAGGCGCGGGCGCCATCCACCACTACCATCCGGCTTCAGGTGGCTGATATCATCATGAATCCCTGGTTTTGATTCAAGGAAATGCAAGTGCATTGGCTTGTCGGCAGGAACTAGAGCTGGGAACTCCATCGAACCATTCCCACCGGTCAGATGAATCGCATCGGCCCACTCAATTGCCTCAGCAGCTGGAGCAAATGCTCGCCATGCAGCCGCAGCGCTACGTTCCTGTCCCGCGACAATTTCGTTCCACAGGCCTCCTTCAGCCTCCCACTGTTGCTCTGGACAAAGGATTTCGACATCTATAGATTCGATTAGAGCACGCTGAGAGTCGCGTAGGTTGAGGCAAAGGAATTGAACCTCGAATTGCTCGGCAATAGCCGGGAGATTTCGTAGCAAATCGCGTGCTGCGCCGCCATAGACGCTCATAGCCGCCTTGACGACCAATAGCCTACGCCTGCGCTCATTCACACCGTCGCGTCGGGCCAATTCGCTATGTTTGCATCGGTGAATCCGGCTCGATGGGTTTCAAATCAAGCCGTCATACTGGACTCCACGATGGGTAGGGAGGTTGCATGGCATCTGGCATGCGTTAGGTGTGATGCCACTTACCCTGGGCTTGACCCACGATACCGTTGTGATTGCTCCGGCACGCTTGACGTAATCCACGACTTGTCCACGTGCAATTTGACCCGAGAGGTGCTCGATGCACGCCTCGCTTCCAAAGCACCTCTCGACCGTTCGGGAGTCTGGCGCTTCCGTGAACTCATCCTCCCGCTATCTAATGAAGTCCTAGAGGAGATGGCGGTGGCTCGCGGCGAGGGTTCGACCCAGTTGTACGATGCGAGTGCGGTGGGGCGTGAAGTAGGAGTCGAAGATTTGTGGCTCAAGCACGAGGGCGAGAATCCAACGGGGTCCTTCAAAGACCGCGGAATGACCGCTGCAATCACCGTTGCAAAACACCTTGGAATGAGTGCTGTTGCATGCGCATCAACAGGCAATACCTCGGCTTCGATGGCTTCCTATGCAGCGATTTCGGGCTTGGAAGCCATTGTTTTCATCCCCGAAGGAAAGATTGCTTTCGGGAAGTTAAGTCAGGCGCTCGCGTATGGTGCCAAGACAATTCAAATCGAGGGTGATTTCGATGACGCGATGGCGCTTGTTCAGGATGTATGCGCGAGCGAAGGAATCTATCTGGTGAATTCGATCAACCCGTTCCGCATCGAGGGTCAGAAGGCAATAGGATTCGAGATAATGCAGGATTTGGACTGGCAAGTTCCAGACTGGATAGTGCTCCCCGGCGGCAACCTCGGCAACAATACTGCCATCTCAAAGGGCTTACTCGAATTGCTTGAACTTGGCATAATTGACCGGCTGCCACGATTAGCTGTTGTTCAGGCAGCCGGCGCCAATCCGCTGTATACGGCATGGCTCGGTGGAGAGGATGTCGAACCAGTCAAGGCCGATACAATCGCCACCGCCATCAAGATCGGAAATCCGGTTTCATGGCGCAAATCAATGCGAGGCATTGAGGCTCTGAATGGGGTTGTTACCGAGGTGACTGATGACCAGATAATGGACGCAAAGGCACTTGTCGACGCTGCAGGAATCGGCGCAGAACCGGCTAGCTGCGCCACTGTTGCGGGTATTCTCCGTCTTGTCGGAGAGGGGGTTATTGGATCCGACGAGCGCGTCGTTGGGATTCTCACAGGTAATGTGTTGAAAGATCCCGATGTAGTAGTGAATTACCATGCTGGCGAACTCGATGGCATCGAATCCCGGCGCGTTAATTCGCCTATTTCCGCTCGAGCTGATCTCGATGAGATTCGGCGTATCATCCGTCAATGAATCTCCCGTTGATTGAAGAACGATAGGCGGCTCGGAGTTCCATGTTCGACCTCGCATCGGTGGTCTTCGGAGACTTCCAAGACAGCATTGTCGCGACTTTCGGAGGCTCTCTGGGATGGGTAGTAGGTCACGCGCTAATCATCGGTACAGTCGCTCTTCTCTGGTGTACTTGGAAAGGTCGAGACCACATCCGTTCGAAGTCAGGATGGGATGGATCAACACTGCTTGATATGGCTACAGTGACCACACTGACACTGGCGCAGTACGCCGTATACACAGGAACCTTAGGATACCCAATCGGTGCATCTCTCGGAGTTGCCTTTGCTGGTACCATGTTTGTACGCTGGTGCGTTAATGTCCTCAATTGAGGAACCTGCGCCAACCAACATCACCGCCGCAGTATTCTCTGCTGTTTGGCTCTCGATGAACCCCCAACGGTGAAAGGCAGTTGGCGTACGGAGTGAGATATGGCGACCTTCGGCGACCACCCCCCACTTCCGGATTCGCTTGAGAGTCTGCTCGCTGATGAGACGGCGTCGACGGTTTTCCTGAAGGCGGAATGCCCTCCAAGAGTGAAGGCTGGACATATCAGCGCTCTCCGGTTGGAGGAAGTTTCCAAGGATATCTGGGACAAACCAGCTCTTGAGGGGCTTTCTGAGGAGTTGATGATGGTGATTGAGCAGCACGAAGCGCGCTCGGATTGTTTCATCGAAATCGAGCGCGAGGGCTGCCGAATCATGCAGATTGGCGATTTACGAGTCACCTGCGCTTGGCCACCATTCTCGGAGGCTTGGGAAATCACAGTCGTGCGACCGGTGGCACATCTCAAACTCAGTGATTACGAACTCCAAGACGAACTTATTGGGCGTCTATCTGATCACCATCGTGGTGTATTCGTCGTCGGTAAGCCAGGAAGCGGCAAGACGACCTTCGCTCAGGCGATTGCGGCGCACCTTGACGAGACGGTGGGCGCGATGGTCAAGACCATGGAAGCACCACGAGATTTGCAAGTTCCTCAACGCGTTACACAATACGCTCCGCTAGAAGGCGATTTGGAGAAGACAGCAGAAGTCATCTTCCTCGTCAGACCAGATTTCGTCATCTTTGACGAGGTTCGGCGAGCTCGAGATTTCGAGATTTTCGGAGATGTCCGCCTCGCCGGTGTAGGATTACTCGGTGTGACCCACGCAAATAGCGCACTGGAAGCCATCCAGAGGCTCGTAGGTAAGGTCGAACTCGGACTCATTTCACAAGTTCTAGACACAGTAATCAACATCGAGAAGGGCAAGGTAAGCGAGGTTCTCGAACTCAAGATGGTAGTCCGTGCTCCAACTGGAATGGAATCAGATCTCAGCCGCCCGGTCATCGAAATCAAGAGATTCCCGAGCGGCGAGTTGACTCACGAAATGTTCGCCTTCGGCTCGGAAATTGCAGTAGTTCCAGTCAGTGGAGAAGCCGGCGAAGGCGGCAGCCCTGCATTGCGCCTCGCAGCGGAAGAACTCAAGCGCGAGGCGACCCGACTTACAGGAATTTCAGTACTCCACGCAAAATTCCTCACCGATGCATCCGCCGACATCTACGTCGACGATTCAGCAATCGGCGCCATGGTCGGCCCAGGTGGCGATGCTATTCGCTCCCTCGAAAAGGATCTGGGCCGTATCAAACTCAATGTAAAATCAGTAACCGATCTCCCCCGGGCCCTGAGAAAGAAGGTTGAGCGCGGGTCGTGGGGAGGAAACGACAGCGAAGAATGGCGCTCTCGCTCCGGTAGGCAATGGGATAATGGCGGCGGTAAGCGCAAGGGCGGCAGGAAGCAAAAACGCGGACGACGCTGAAAAATTCAGCATACAGTACTATTCGCAAGGGTTCTTGACGGACTCTTCGGTCGGCGGGCCGATGAGCGAGGAAGCAGGCAAGCCTCCAGTGGTCGTGGTCAGTGAGGAGACCAGCGTGACCAGTGGCACGGCCGTTCAGGAAAAGCTCATTTCAGCAGCACGCGTATTTTCGAATCTTCTGAAGCCAACTTATGGTCCACGGGGCCTCGATAAGATGCTCTACAAAACCAATGGTACGACCGCGGTGACCAATGATGGAGCCAAAATCGTAGCCGAGTTGATGGTCAAACATCCCGCTGCGACGATGATGGTGGCGATGGGCAATACTCAGGAAGAGGCATGCGGAGACGGCGTCACAACGACGATGATGCTCTGCGGTGCTTTACTCGAAGAAGCCAACAATCTACTCGCCAAAGGACTTCACCCCCTGACCCTCGTTGATGGCTACCGAACTGCGATGGCGGTCGCTTCCGAACAGATGGACCGCGACGCTGTTGATGTTGATGATGAGCGTCTTTTGGGCGTTGCTGAAACCGCCTTGACCGGCAAGGGAGCCGAGGCTGCAATCGATATTTTCGCACCGATGGTGCGCGACGCTTTGACTGCGGTTGAAGGAAGCGTCGACAAGCCCGGAGCCGAGCATGTAGCGATGTTCAAGATCGGCTCGGGAGGACTCCGTGATAGTCATTTGATTCGTGGTGTTGCTATTCGCCGCCGAGTTCTCATGGATTCACTGCCGAATGATTTGGTGAATGCTCGGACAGTTGTTATCGGCGGCGATGTCAAGATCCGCAAGATGACTCGCAACGCTGAGATTCAGATTACTTCTGCAGAGCAGCTCGATGGCTTCGTCGAGGCTGAGAGCGAGCGTAAGAGTGAGTTGTCAAAGGCGCTGATTGACTCAGGAGCGAATCTGATTCTTGCTGGCGGCGAGATCGACCGCGACATTCTGCACGACTTGGCGGATGCGAAGATTCTCGCCGTTTCTGAACTCGATGAGTCAGAGTTGGAAAATGCTGCTGCTGCGACTGGAGCGATAGTTATCGATTCAGTGTGGGATATCGAAGCGAGTGACCTCGGTGTGGCTGGTAGTGTTCGTTGGGAGCGCCGACAGGCGACCGATCAAGTCGAGGATATCATCACTATCGATGATTGCAACAATCCAGGCGCTGTCACATTGGCGATTGGTGGTGCTGGCGAGACGGCTACTGAGGAGATTATCCGAGGTCTGCACGATGCATTACGAGCGACCAGCCTTTCTCTCGAAAACGGTCAATTGCTAGCCGGGGGAGGCGCCTCGCACGCTCGAATTGCCGATGCTGTTCGTAAGGCCAGTGAGAATGAGTCGGGGCGCGCACGGCTGGCGATGGATGCCTTCGCGCGCGCGCTGGAAACAATCACGGCAACACTCGCTGACAATGCTGGCAAAGACTCGCTCGACGCCGTGCTCGAAATGCGCGCTGCTGCTCGAAAGGATGGTCCGGCTATTGGAATCAAGGCTGACGGAGAGGTTGGAGAGGTTCCTGGTGTGTGGCATCCGCGAGCAGTTATCGAGGAAGGGCTAGAGTCTTCAGTCGAGACGGCGATGAGTATGCTTCGAATCGATCAGGTCATCAGCGCTCGCGGCGACTGAAATCGGCCTCCACGAACACTTCAAACCGGACGCGGCTACGCCGTTGTATGACAGCGCCCCGCGCTCTGCTCAGCGTCTTCCACAAGGACGGGATTGTCGAACTTGGAAAGTCCCTCAACTCCCTTGGCTGGGAATTACTCTCGACGGGCGGAACCTCACGTGCTTTGCGGGAGGCAGGCTTGCCGGTCATCGATGTCAGTGATGCTACTGGGCACCCGGAATGTTTCGACGGACGGGTCAAAACCCTGCATCCTGCAGTACACGGTGGCATACTAGTCCGTCGCGATCGTGCAGACGACATGGAGATGCTCGAAGAGCTGGGATATCGCACGGTCGACTTGGTTTGCGTCAATTTGTATCCGTTTGAGGCAGTGGCTGCGAAGGACCCGCCGGCCCCAGATGCTGAATTGATTGAGATGATTGACATTGGCGGGCCGACGATGATCCGTTCAGCGGCGAAGAATCACAAGGATTGCTTGGTACTAACTTCGCCAGAGCAATATGACTCAGTGTTGGGGGCATTGGAGGCTTCCAATGGCGACCCATCAGGAGTCAGCCTGGAGGCTCGCAAACAATTGGCATTGGAAGCCTTCCAAACAACTGCCGCTTACGATGCGGCGGTTAGCGGCGAGTTGGATGAGCGATTCAACTCGCCAGATGTTCCAAGCCGCATCCACGTTGCCAGCGAGGCCGGAACAGCACTGCGTTACGGAGAAAATCCTCACCAGCCGGCTGCGTTCTATCCAGGTGCTAGTGCGACGGGTCCAATTGGCTTGGCCGCAGCCGTGCAGCACGGCGGTAAGGCACTTTCATTCAACAATTATCTCGACCTCGATGGTGCGCTTCGAATAGCACGCGGATTACTCCGCGACATCGATGAAGCGCGCTCACAAGGATGCGTCGTCATCAAGCACACAAATCCCTGCGGATCGGCAATTGACGCAACGCAGGTTGGTGCTTGGCAGAACGCTCTTGCAAGCGA
>DUJH01000019.1:8331-8753 GCA_013329905.1 Candidatus Thalassarchaeaceae archaeon
TGGGTCGCCCAAGTCCAAGGCCCTCCATCTGTAGATTGGTCAGCAGTCCGTTGCGTCACCAAAGCACCAGCCAATGACGACCTTGTAGCACTCGCACGGTTTGGCTCAACAGTTCTTTCCGAAGTCAAGTCGAATTCGATTGTCTTGGTTGCTCAGACAGAGACTGGATTCGCAACAGTGGGCGTTGGTCCGGGGCAGACGAGTAGAGTAGAGGCAGTACGAATTGCAGCTCGCAGAGCAGGAGAGAGAGCCAAGGGTTCGATGATGGTTTCAGACGCCTTCTTCCCATTCCGCGATGGTATCGACACCGCTCATGAGATTGGTGTGACGACTGTTGTTCAGCCAGGAGGCTCGATGCGAGATCAGGAATCGATCGATGCTGCTGATGAGCATGGAATGGCGATGATATTCACTGGGCAGAG
>DUJH01000048.1:0-8851 GCA_013329905.1 Candidatus Thalassarchaeaceae archaeon
GAATGCAAGGATTTGACCATC
Organism: Candidatus Thalassarchaeaceae archaeon; assembly: GCA_013329905.1. GTDB lineage: Archaea > Thermoplasmatota > Poseidoniia > Poseidoniales > Thalassarchaeaceae > MGIIb-O1 > MGIIb-O1 sp8684u. The sequence goes on from DUJH01000048.1 coordinate 22, forward strand.
ACATTGTCTAGAGGAACCATGGATATTTCTCAATTTGTCAAATCTGTTGAGACTGTAAATAATTACGAGGACTTTACCATACAATGGAATATTCCAGTCAATGAAACAATGTATCGTTGGAATAAGAGTGGAGAAGAGCCAGTAGTGCGAATTGAGTACTCTGCACCCGGTGTTAGTGGCTTCGAATGTTTCTTCCTAGATTGCACTGGAGAATTCACTATGTTCTACTCAAATAACGAGGATAATTACTCAGTAGAAGCAAACTTCCCTGTAATCAATGCCTCAGATGCTGGACCAGGAGATGGCGACGGCGATGGCGGAGGCATAGGTGGAGCAGTCGATGATGCTCTACCCGGATTCGGACTGGCCGCTGGACTGGGAGCACTTGCGATAGCAGCAGTCGGTGCTAGTCGCTTTGAGCGAAAAGAGTGAATTCGCCAATTCGGCGGAGTTCCGCAAACCGTTCAAAGATCTTCGACTGGAACAGTCGACTCCTCGCCAGTATCGAGATTCTTGATGCGCACATTTCCAGCGGCCCATTCATCGGGCATTACCATCACCAGTCGGTCCGCACCGCATCGTTCAGCGTGCTTGAAGACCCACTTCATTTTCTTCTCTTCAAGAACCAAATCTACGCTTCGGCCACTAGAGCGCAATCGCCCAGCAACCTGCATTGCAGACCCACGTAATTCAGACCCCATTCCGAAGACCACGTCTTCGACACCCGCAGTCAAATCAGGAATCAATCCCTTCTCGGCGAGGAGTTCCATCACGACCATGTCTCCGAAGCCGAATCCGGTGGCGGGCAAGTCCTTCCCACCAAGAGTTCCAATCAACTTGTCATAGCGCCCTCCACCAACAATCGCACGAAGCTCTCCGGCCCGATCGTGAGCCTCGAATACAGGGCCGGTGTAGTAAGCCAGACCACGAACCACCGAGGCATCGAAGGCTACCCAATCCGAGATGCCGTAGGAATCGCACAGAGCGAACAACGCGCCTAATTCGGCAACTGCCGCGCTCTCACCACCAAGAGCAGAAGCAAGAGCCCCCAAATCGGTTAGGCCAAGGACGGAACGGATCTTTGAAATATCATCAGAAGAAAGTCCTAATTCGGCCAACTGCGCCGCGATAACATCAGCAGGTAGCTTGTTCATTTTGTCGACAATGACACAAGTCTGAGCGAAGGTATCGCCCTCGATTCCGAGTGAACCGAGCACCTCTTCGAGCACCTTGCGGCTGCTGATTCGAATAACCAAATCTTCTGAGCCGAGCCCGACTGAGTGAAAGAAATGTGCCAGTACGGAGAGCAATTCTGCGTCGGCCTCGACACCATCCATCCCCCAGACGTCTACGTTCCACTGGTAGTGCTCACGCCCACGTCCTCTCTGGGTTCTCTCGTAACGCCAGCACTGCGGAATCGAATACCACTTGATAGGGAGCGCCAAAGCGCCCGCTCTCGCCATCACCATTCGCGCCAGCGAGGGCGTCATCTCGGGCCGGAGCGCCACTCGTCGCCCGCCCTTATCCTCAAAATTGTATAACTGGCCAACGATCTCCTCTCCCGCCTTGCGCGTGTACAGATCCTCACTCTCGAGCACGGGAGCATCGTACTCCTCGAACCCGTGCGCACGCGCAGCCGAGTGGAATCTCTCGAATAGCCAGTTGCGCACGCGCATATCATCTGGATAGAAGTCGCGCGTGCCACGAACTCCCTGAGCCATCGCGTCGAGGGACAGCCGACTGTTCTTCAAGACCTACGGCTCTCGCGATAGACTTCAAGCCGTTCCGAGCGAGTCACACGTCCATCGGACAGCGGGAAAGCGAAGATACGCAGTGCGAGGAAAGCGAAGAAGCCGAAAGCGGCTGTGTTTGCGGCCCATGTGTAGATGTGATTGTAGCCGAGGGTATCACTGAAGTAGGCTATAGAGGCGGTTGAGATGGCCCACAAAACGGTATAGATTACCAGCATTACAGCGAGGCTTTTGGTGTAACCAGTTGGTGACTCAAAGGTTAGCCAACGATGTAGGAAGTGCGCCTGCCATGAGCTTACGAAGTAGGCGATAGCCCAAGCGGTGGCCGCTGGGAAGCTTTCTGAGAGAGTCAGCCCGTGAAGCCAGTAGTAGAGCGCCGCGAAGATTGTCACATTGATGCAGCCAACGGCACAATACATCGCGTACTCAAGAAGCAACTTAGACCAAGGATAATCATCACTGACCAGCAATTGATTCCCTCAGACGAGTTCCGCATCGAGAGTCGCACCGGTATGCGATCTCGTCTCCCCATAATCATCCACGAAAGTGGCTGGTAATTTCTCTCCAGCTTGGACGATGTATGGGTCCTCACCACCGGGAAGAGTTTCGATTGAGACTTCCGCGCCCTCAGGGACATTTCTGTAGAGTGGGCGCGGCTCAAGACTGTAATTTCCAGATAGAATTGCTAGAAGCCAGAAATCTTCGGTCGTCGGAACCATGCGATTGACGAGGATGTAGCGGTTGAGACCGATGAACAGTCCTGCCGTCACACCCCAGAAAAGCAGAATTATCGAGATTCCGTTAGCGTTGGTCGGGTCCCAAGGGTTCTCGACATTGATGAGCATGTCGCCGAAGTAGGAGAGGATGAGGACGCTGAACATTAGGGGGAATCCAAGATACATGATGTAATCCCACCACTTTCCAATCCACCAATCATTGTCTCCAGTGTTGATGAAATCATCTCGGAATGAGGACACTCCATGGTCGAGGTAATCACGGAAATCGAAGCCCTCGATGTCATTCTCTTCTTGCCAAACTCGGTAGCGGTTCCATCCGTACTTCCAAATCGAGTAAGCGATGAACAGTCCGCTGAACATTAGGCCATAGCCCCAGATGTGATCCTGCACCTCGAGGAATTGAGGGAATACCACACCAGTCGAATCGTCCACCAATATCCACAGCCCTGCGCTAGGCAGGCCGAAGAGGAATATTGCGATGGAAGTGAAGCCGACCGCCTTCGGGCGGTCGATTCCGTGATCGACGAAGTTGCGAACGCATAGTTCGACGGTGGAAATCATCGATGTGAGGGCAGCGAATGAAAGTGCGAGGAAGAACATAGTCACCATCGTCAACTGAACCATTGGACCGCCAGGTGCTTGCGCGAACACTTCGGGGAGCACGAGGAAGGTGATTGCACTGGAGCCTCCGCTTACCGCTGCGAGGGGATCGTCGACCACAGCGAAAACTGCCATCATAACGGTGAGTCCGGCGATGATGGAGATGCTATTGTTGGCAAGGCACATCGTCGCCGCGTTGAGAGTAGTATCCTCATCCTTGCGCATGTAGACAGAGTAAGTGATTGCCATACCCATTCCGGCCGAACAGGACCATGCTGATTGTGAGAGGCCGTTAATCCAAGTCTCCGGCTGCATGAGATATTCGGGTTGGATGCTGAACATGTAGACGAAGCCGTCGAGGCTACCGTCATCCAAGTCCATCACGAAGGCGAGGAAGAGAGCGGCGAAGAGGAGAACGAAGAGAGAAATCATCAGGCCGACGTTGACCTTCTCGATTGCCTTCGCGCCCTTCCAGATAGCGAGCATTGTGATGGCAACAGCGATGGCTTGGAAGAAGACGACTTCGAGGGGATTGTTGAGGAAGGAATTCCAGACTTCGACGGTATCGACCTCTGAGCCGAGACCACCACGGATAGCGGTCTGGAAGTAATTGATACACCAGCCTGTCACGACCGCGTAATAGAATCCAATAGCGGTCGAAATCCAGGCTGTCCAAAGTCCCATCCAAGCGAAGCGCTTGCCTGCGAAGATACGGAATGTTCCAACGGTTCCAGTGCGACTTCGCTTGCCGAGTGCGAACTCTGCGATAATCAGCGGCACCGACCAGAGAAAGAGGAAAATGACCCATGGAACGAGGAAGGACCCCCCCCCGTTAGCGCCGACCATCCTCGGAAAGCGCCAGATATTACCAGTGCCGATAGCGGCGCCGATGGTAGCGAAAATCAGTCCGAGTCGCCCACTAAATTGATCGGAATCCCCCTCGGACATCAGGAACCCTCCTCGTCGACGAGGTGGCTATGGTCCTCGGGTAATCCGAGCACTCCCCTTTCATCGTCGAACATCGCACGTAGTGTGAAACCCAGTCCACCCCAGACCATCGTCGCGATGAAGGCGAACATTAGCAGAGCAAAAACTCCCGATCCGAATGGTGCACGATAAGGAATCGACAATTCGTAATAATTCGCGGTATCCGAAGCAGGATATGTGAACGGGAAAGCCCCGTTTATAGTGCCTAATTTTGCCTTGTACTGAATTTTACCGACCGATGTATCTGGCAGTGGTATGTAACTCTCAAGCATTGTCCCATTGGAACCATCGAGCAGTATGCACTGCTCTCCGGGCTCCATGAATGCTGACATGCTCCATGGCACATCGATCCACTCAGTTGGGCCGTAGTCATTCTGTTGTCTATTCGGCTCGACGAATCTCCACATTAGATGAGTACGATTGATATCAGGAGTGAAGGGGAAGGCCTTGTCTAGACACATTGAGATTGGTATGTCGCCATTGGATGGAACTGTGACATTGCTTGGTTCCTCAAGCCATTGTGTTGAGGTGGTGTTCTCTATCCCTACTATGGCTCGATATCTTGGGTCATCGGCAATCTCAATCATATAGAACGGAACGCCGAGGTTTCTGACGGCGATGTGAGCAATATCCTCGGGGTATTCGTGGAAGGCATTGCCGATCTCGATTGTATAGCAGTAGGAGTTGTGTACGCCGTAGTGCCAATCGCAGAAATCGCCTGTCGTTGGGTAGAGATCGGATGACTGCATTGGTGCGTATTCAGTCATATCCCCCATTTTGTATCCATGATATTCGAGGTATTCTTGGTCTGGATTGTCACAATTCGTGCAGTGCCCCCATGGCCACAATACAAGCTCCGAGAAGGAATGCCATGTGAGTGTGGACTTGAAGTCAGACGCACCGTCTCCGTCATCATCGTTCATCTCAGTCAAATCTTGGATGAACTTGGTCTCCGGCTCACTGTTGCCACCCATCCAATCTTCGTCAGTCTGACCATCAGCATCGTCGTCCTTACCGTCGACGTGATCCTCATTGATTAGCCCGTCTCCGTCATTATCTTCGTAATTGACTGGGCCGTTGTAGACGTCGTTGTTTGCTCCGGCTTCTCCCGCGTAACACATTCCAGGGAATAGAGGTCCAGTCGCTCCGAGTGGTGCTCCCCATTCAAACTGATAATTGCGGTTCAAATCGACTCCATCGCAGGATGGATCGACTTGCTCATCAACATCTGGAATTGGAGTCACGCCAGTAACCGTATTGTCACGTAGATTCTTTCTCCAACCAGAAGTTCTACAATTCTCCCAAGCAGTCTCACCACAGTATTCTTCTCTGTCGTAGCGGTTGCCATCGACATTCAGCATTGGTATTAGGTAGATTTCTCGAGTGTTGACCATGTCTGTAATGAATTGTTCAGAGAAGTCTTCGTCGACACCAAGGTCTCCCGGACCACAATTGATACCGTCTCCGTTGTAATCTTGTGCTGATGAATTCAAACTTAGACAATCGCCATCATTGTCAATTCCATCCCAGCCGTCTTCGTCAATCAAGCCGTCGCCATCATTGTCGATGGCCGCCTTGCCATAGTAGTACGCCACAGTCTCGAGGAAGAACATCGGTACCTCGTAGGACATCCACTCGCGAGCGTGGTGGTTTCCGACCAACATGACATCTGGGCGATCAGCGTAATTCCCGTCGTCATCATTGTATTCGTTGTACTCGCCACCCTGTACATTACCGGTAATCTTCATCCATGGGCTGGGGTGGTTGTAGTACCAGCCTTCGTATTCAGTAGATGTCATTTCATCGCCGCGGGCGTTTACTCCTCCCAGAAGACCTTCGTGATACTGGAGAAAGTCTGGGTGGTAGGCAGCCAAAGTCTGCATCCTCTCTTTCATTGAGAAGTAGTCATGATACTCACGGAACTGAAGTTGTTCGAAATCACCGTGTGGGCCCCATGGGAATATCTGATTCACATACTCTGATGACCAGATTTCTTCAGGAGTAAGCCCGGTTTCAGGCTCTTGAGCTGATACTGGGGCCACCATAGCAATTGGAGCGGCCACGGATAGTAAAAGCGGCAAAAGTAGGGCAATTGCAGGAATTCTGCGTGCCCGATAGACCTCGTCGAAATCAGAAATGGACACGCTACTCGCCATGGGAACAGTTTAGCCACTCAAGAGCCGGTCTTCAATCCCTCGCTATATCGCGGTCCGTAGGACCGGCGCGGGGTTTATCGCGGGGTCGTCGTCGGCCGGAACATGCAGGACGAGTCTGATACAGGCGCTTCGGAGGCGGGTTTCCCTAGTGGAATGTTGAATGATTTGATGAGCGGAGATGAGGTACTGCTCGGCTTTTCGAGCGGTACTCTGATACTTATAATCGCGACGATTGGTCTCTCGATTGGTGGTGGAATCGCCGCTCGCCGATTCGTTTTCCCTAAAATTCTCGACCTTCTCTCAAAGTCCGAGCGCATTGATGGCGGTTCTTTGCTCGCGCCGAAGTCGCTCGGTTGGATGATTGGCTTCCTAATTTTCTCTGAAATTTTGTCCTGGCTCGATGGTAATACAACACCTATCTGGGATGCTTCAATGGCACAGAGCGCGATCGATTGGTCATTCACACTATTCATTCTCGGTATGCTTCTAGCAGCATACCGCCTCGTCGATTTCCTAGACGCCTTCATCGTCGTCGAAGGTGATGCGAATATCGCTAGTCGACGCTCGCTCGCGAGCGTCGCTGAATCTGTTGGCCACCTTGTCGTGTTCCTGCTGGCCGCCTTCGTGATGGCCGGTCTCATCGGAATCGACCTCAACGGCCTGATTGCTGGTCTCGGAATCACGGGTCTTGCTTTGGCTTTGGCCGCGCGCGACAGCGTCGCCAACATCTTCGGCGCAATCTCGATTATCATCGATCAACCATTCAATGTCGGCGACTGGATTCTCGTCGATGGCATCGAAGGAGAGGTCGTAGAAATCGGATTGAGGACGACCCTCATTCGATCGAGTGCGGACACTCTGATTACCGTCCCTAACTCGAACCTCGTCAATTCGCCTGTTGAGAATTTCAGCCAGCGCCGGTTCCGCAGAATTCAGCCGACCTTCGAGTTCGAAGCCGACTCCAACCCAGAATCTCTCAAGAAATTCTGCGAGAATTTACTCGCCAAGGTAAGGGAGGACCCACGCGCAGTCAAAGAGGACGATTCTTGGGTGCGCGTGAACGCATTCGGTCCATCGCTTGTGACCGTTTCATGCAATTTCTACTCAGTACAATCGGCCGCATCACAGCGCGAGATGACTGAGGACATCCTGCTTCTGGCCACGGAACTCGCTACCGATTGCGGCCTAACATTCCATGAGCCGCGCCTACGCCGCCAGAACTGAGAGGCGCATCCAATGACGAAACTCGTCCTAATCAGGCACGGCCAATCCGTCTGGAATGCGGCCAATCGCTTCACCGGCTGGACTGATGTTGAACTCTCCCCTAAGGGTGAGGGTGAGGCAGCCGCCGCAGGCGAGGAGTTAGCCGAAGTGCGCTTTGATGTGGTACACACCAGCGCACTGATGCGAGCTCAGCGAACCGCTGAGATCGTGATGAAGCATAATCGCGCGTCGGGCGAGTCAAACTCAGTACCGACGCACCGCGACGAGCGCCTCAACGAGCGTCATTACGGAGATCTGCAAGGTCTCAGCAAGGCCGAAACCGCAGAACTCCATGGTGCTGAACAAGTCCACATCTGGAGGCGCTCATTCGACATACCACCGCCCGGTGGTGAATCACTCGAAATGACCGCCGAGCGAACAATCCCATATTTCGTCGAAGAAATCATCCCCGACCTTGAGTCGGGCAAGAACGTCCTCGTAGCAGCCCATGGAAATTCACTACGATCAATCGTAATGCGTATCGAGGGAATTTCGCCTGAAGATATCACCAGCCTCGAAATTCCCACTGGAGTCCCAATGCACTACGAATTCGCCAACGGCGAAATCTCCCGTATCGGGTAATCAGCCAATCGCAAGGGTACCCATTGATTCGCCCAATGAATCGGCGATCTCAGTGAATAGGATCCTCAGGAGGCGGCGCAGAGGTTTGGTAGCGATGCCGGAGGAATAAGCCAGCAGCAAGGAGAAGGAGCGGTATCGAGGGGAACAACAGTTCGCCGTCGAGAGCAATATTTACCCAGTCAACAGTTCCTATTCCAGCAAGAATTACCAGCATCAGCCAGCCCGCAGAGAGAATTCTTGCGTTGAAAAGTGACTTCTGAAGAATCGGAACTTTCTCGATTATAGTTACGGCAGGTTCGGGTCGTCCTGACTGATGTGAAACCGCTTCGACAACATCCAACAAGGCCTGCTCATACTCCCAAATCACCACCCCTCCCGTGTGCGCACTGAAGGAGCGCTTGCTGCACCATTTTGCCGGCGCGCTGGATGACCAACCTTCGATCAGTGATTCTCTCAGGTGCGAGAGTTCGATATCGGTTCCTGATGAGTGATGAACTCTCGACAAATCATGTAATAGGCTCGCAAAGTCACGAATTGCAGGTAAATCGAGGCTGCTTTCAATGAGGCCATGAGCGAGGCGGGAAGGGCCAATTCTGATTCCGATTTCGCCACTTGAACCCTCTGCGAACATTGCGAATCGCACATCTCCCAAACTCAGGGTTGCAGGTGCTCCTCGAGTGAAGGGGGCGCGCCAGAGGGCTGCTGCTTTGAGTCGCTGCTCAATCTCGTTGAACCGTTCATTCCATCGCTTTTG
>DUJH01000048.1:9009-10032 GCA_013329905.1 Candidatus Thalassarchaeaceae archaeon
TATCCTCCGCATGGGATGCAAGCGGATTCGGGTGCGATTCTTGCGCGGGGCCGGATGTTTGGCCCACCCCACGGTTGAACTTCTGCTATCCACGAACCGTCGGCTGCTTCGATTCGGTAGAATGGACCTCGCTCTGTAGCCTCGGCTTCGATAGCAGTGATACCATCAGGAACCTCACCCCAAGATTCGAGCGCCTCGGTTGTTTCTTCCCAACCGGCGAGAGTTGCTAGCGAATCTTCAGGTTCGAGGAGGTTGAAGCGGAATCGCATGCCACGCATCAGATGCACAGTGAATCCAAGAGGTGGCTTGCGGTCGCAGTCCACCTCGACCAGCGCGGCAGGACGCCAAACACTGTTGAGCGCTGAATCGGACTGCGACACGGCCCGCCGAGAGCCGATGAGGGCTTCATGGAATCGGTTCGGGTGCTTCTGTGTCTTTCCAAAGCCTTGAATCGGGGTCGGTGGGACGATTGGCCATGATGGAGGCACCTGTCGAGATGCCGCTGGCCGTCGATATGGACGGCACGCTGATTCTCACAGACATGAGTGTCCTAAGTGCAAAGCGAGTGTTTCTCCGCAAGCCATGGATGATCATCTCGACAATTCTGTTGGAGATTACTGGTAAGCGCGCGAAGTGGAAGAAGAACCTCGCGCGCCAACTCAAGTTTGACCCTTCTGAACTGGATTACCACGCCGCATTCTTAGAGTGGCTTACCGGCGAGAGTGCACGAGGTCGCAAGCTGATTCTAGCCACCGCCTCAGACCGAGCCGTGGCCGAAGTAATCGCTGCACACGTAGGCCTCTTCGACGATGTCATGGGCTCGGACGGTGTAATCAATCTTCGAGACCACAAGAAGGCCGAGGCACTGATCGCGCGTTATGGGGAGAAGGGGTTCGGCTACTGCGGCAATAGCGTCCACGATATCCCTGTCTGGGACCACGCCGGACAGGTCGTGGTCGTCAATCCAGAGCGCGGCCTGCTCGACAAGGTAGGCGATACAGCAGACCTCGTCTTCGAATGAGT
>DUJH01000048.1:10259-10799 GCA_013329905.1 Candidatus Thalassarchaeaceae archaeon
GTAATCACCGACCCCTCGCCGCCGACGACCTTTAGCGCGACGAAGAGTTGGTGAGCCCATGAGCCGCACACGCAAATCTGCAGGTCGTCGAATCGACGCCCTCGCACACTGGCTGCTGCGCTTCCGCATCATCTCAGCTCCAGCGAGATGGATTGCCAATTCCACCCTCGCATGGAGCGTCATTTCGCGCACCGACCGAATCCGAAGAAACAGACTGCGAGACCGAGTCAAGGCTGCTGGCCCAGAGATGATGCCACAACACATCTCGATGATTATGGACGGCAACCGTCGATTCGCTTGGAACCGTTCAATGGATACCGAAGCCGGCCATGCAGCTGGGAAGCAGAGGCTCAAGGACGTCATGCGCTGGATTCTCGACCTCGAGATTCCTTACCTCACCGTCTACGCTCTCTCCACAGAAAACCTGACCTCACGAGAGGGAGAGGAACTCGACACACTCTTCGACCTCTATGTTTCCGGCCTTGAAGAAATCTCTACAGATCCGATGGTTCACGAAAACCGCGTAAAGGTACAAGTCGT
>DUJH01000048.1:11019-13641 GCA_013329905.1 Candidatus Thalassarchaeaceae archaeon
GAGGCAGCAACCTCGCAGTACAGTGATTTCCTGTTCACAGTCTGCCTCGCTTACGGTGGTCGTGAGGAAATTGTCGATGCTGTCAAAACCATCGCGGCCGACCACGCTGCTGGAGACTTGGACCTCGATTCCATCGACCCAGCAGCAATCTCGAGTCGCCTCTACACCGCTGAGTTACCAGATCCAGACTTGGTGATTCGCACGTCTGGGGAGGAGCGTGTGTCGAATTTTTTGTTGTGGCAAATCGCCTATTCAGAACTCTACTTCACCGACGTCCATTGGCCTTCCTTCCGTCGCAGCGACCTCTACGAGGCCATCGAGGACTACCAACTCAGGAGGCGTCGATATGGAGTCTGAGAGCACTGGTCAAAATTTGGGATCGAGCGATGCTGGCAAGGCAGCACGCTGTCTAGAGTGTGGGAGAGATAGTTATCGAAGCCCATCTGTCACCGTCGATGCAGTCGCTACTCGCGAGACTGACGATGGGCTAGAGTTACTGATGATTGAACGCGGCCCAGAACCTGCTGTCTGGGCTGGAATGTGGGCCTTCCCTGGCGGATTCGTCGATTATGGGGAAGATCCAGAGGATGCTGTCTTGCGCGAGATGCTTGAAGAGACTGGAGTCGTTGGAGATAATCCACGAATATTGCACGTTCTCGGTGCCCCAGGTCGAGACCCACGCAAGCATTGTGTCGGCCTCTTCTATCTCGTCGAGGCCGATCTCGCGGTCGAGCCGCAGGGAGCCGACGATGCTGTGTCTGCGGCTTGGATACCGATTTCTGACCTGAGTGTGGAGAACGTTGCGGCGGATCACCTGAGCGTTGTTGATTTGATGCGTGAATAATCCTAAGTCCCGCTTTACACTGGCTACTGTATGAACAAGAAGCAACCAATCAACGCCGGCGTCAAACCGATGTTTCCCTACAACCCATGCATGACCGTCGGAGACGACATTTGGGTGGCCGGTCAAATCGGTATCGATGGAGGAGACTCTATGGCCGAGCAAGCTGCTGCTGCTCTGGCAAAAATCGATACACTGCTCGGCGAAGCTGGTTCCGACAAGGGCGATATCGTCATGGTCATGGTCCTGCTTGAGAATATGGCCGAATTCGGCGAATTCAACGAGGTCTACGCGGCTTGGCTCGAGGGTGCGATTCTTCCTGCTCGTGCCGCTTATGGAGTGAAGGAGCTGCCTGCAGGTGCGAAGGTCGAAGTCGTTGCGCGCGCGGTGCGCGGTTCGGGTTCTGCTTGAGCGCACACTCTTGCGCTTCGGTGGCGCCAGCGCCACGATGGGATGATGAAGGCCGAGCACTCCGTCTCGGCCATGAGCGTGTTCAAGGCCTACGATATCCGTGGCCTTGCGGGCAGTCAGTTGGATACTGAATTCGCGCGTCGATTAGGTGCTGCTCTAGTCACTCACCTCAATGCAAATGCGGTAGCTGTGGCACGCGATATCCGTGAATCGGGACCAGAATTACACGCGGCCTTTCTCGCGGGATTAACCTCGGCTGGGGCCGATGTTTTGGATTTGGGAATCACAACGACTGGGGTTTTGTATCGTGCCACCGTCGACTTGCAAGTTGATGCCGCGGTGGCGATTACAGCGAGCCATAATCCCCCTGAATACAACGGCTTCAAGATCTGTAATGGCTCACTACCAATGGCTGGTGAAGAATTGCAGGAACTCAAGGCAACATTCGATGCTGGTGATTACCACACTGGCCAAGGAAATGTGACTCAGTTGCCTGATTTCGAGGGCCAAGTCCTCGACACCATCGTCCAGAATGCTGGAAAACCTCTCCGCACTATCCGTATCGCCATCGATTGTGGAAATGCGGTTCCCGGACCACTCACCGTTCGCCTAATGCAGCAATTAGGCGTCGACCTCGTGCCCATCCATTGCGAATGGGACAATACATTCCCCAACCACCCTCCCGACCCGACGCGCCAGAAGAATATGCTTGACCTCGCAGCGGCGGTAATCGAGAAGGGCTGCGAGTTCGGAATTGGAATGGATGGTGACGGCGACCGCATCGGAATCGTCGATGAGCGCGGTCGCTTCATCCACCCAGACCGACTGATGGCGCTCATCGCAGCAGATGTCCTCGTCGATCGACGAGGTGGAACCGAGGCCGAGCGCACAGTGTTCTTCGATGTCAAGTGCAGCATGGCACTTGAGGAAGCCATCATCGCAAGTGGCGGAATCCCACGAATGGTCCGAACCGGTCACTCATTCATGAAGCGCGAACTGCGAGCCAATCCAGACGCTGTGATGGCGGGAGAGATGTCTGGTCACTTCTTCCTCCATGACCGCTGGCCTGGCTTCGATTGCTCACTTTACAATGCAGCCCGCCTACTCGAAATCATCGGACGAGATCCCGCTCCAAGCGATGGCGGTCCAAGCTTCTCCGAGCGTTTCAACAATCTACCCGATTATCCTTCGACCGACGAAACGAAGGTACCTCTGACGGCGGGGCGCGAGGAAACCATGGGAATGGTTGAGCGGGCTTTTGCGGATCTTGAGAAATCAAGCGTCGACGGAATCAGAGTGCGCTATCCCGACGGTTGGTACCTCTGCCGACCATCAAACACAGAGTCAATTCTCGTCATGCGAGCAGAGGG
>DUJH01000013.1:0-2161 GCA_013329905.1 Candidatus Thalassarchaeaceae archaeon
TACCAGAAGATTACACAATTCTATTCTTGCAGTGCTGAGCTTCAACACAATTCTACATGACCGCCCTGAACCTAATGAAACCGGGCGAACGAGCCGATTTCCTCGAAACCGGTGGTTGGTCAAAAAAGGCAGTAGTGGAGGCGAAGCGAGTCGGTGGAGCAAACGTAATTTGGAGTGATTCTGAGAACGGTTTCCGCTCTGTTCCGAATGCAGGAGAATATGCTGTTAGTGAGGATTCAGTGTATGTCCATTATACCTCAAACAACACCTTGATGGGGACGCAGTACCACGATTTACCAGATAGCGGAGGAAAGCCAAGAGTGCTCGATGCTTCTTCGGATATCGCTGGAGTTCCTCTCGATGTTTCAGCCCACGATTTGATCTATGCTGGAGCTCAGAAAAACCTCGGTCCATCTGGGGTCACACTGGTTATTCTCTCTCCTTGGGCTCTAGCGCGAGCACAGGAAAATTCCGATGCTGGTCGGCTACCGACCATGCTCGATTACACAGTTCATACTTCGAAGGGGTCGATGTTCAACACCCCCAACACCTTCGGAATCTTTGTTCTCGATTGTGTATTCAAATGGCTTGAAGAGAACGGCGGGCTGGATGGTTCGATTGCACGTAATCGGGCGAAGGCGGCTCTATTGTATGGCGAGCTCGACCAGACTGATTTCTGGTCCCCTCATGCTGAAGTTGAGGCTCGATCGTGGATGAATGTGACATGGCGCTGCGCGGATAAATCGCTTGAATCGGTTTTCCTGACTGAGTCTGCTGCGGCTGGACTTGGTGGACTAAAGGGGCACCGCTCGGTTGGTGGGATTCGTGCGAGTCTGTACAATGGCTGCCCTATCGAGTCTGTCGAGGCGCTCGTTGCATTCATGCGTGAGTTTGCTGAGCGGCATTCCTGAGGGATTTGATTGGATGCGAAAGCCACCATCGAATGCCTCGATTTTACTCTGCTAGACCATGGTGCGAGTGACGAGCAATTGGCTGGTTTTGTGGCTCGGGCGAATTCGACCCGCGTTGGAGCAGTATGCGTCTTCAGCGAGCATGCTACGTACGTTCGCGGATTGCTTGATGATGGGATTCAGTTGGCAGTGGTAGCTGGTGGGTTTCCAGTCGGCAGCGTTGATGATGGTGAGATTCGCGCCGCTGTTGCGGCAGCCGTGGCCGCCGGTGTGGATGAGATTGACGTGGTGCTTGAGCCTCGTAAAGACGAGGATTTTCCCAGCGAGTCAGATTTGGCTCGGCTTGTCGCAATGCGCGAGGCTGCCGGTGAGTGTGTGCTGAAGGTCATCCTCGAGACTCCTATGCTGGAAGAGCGACCCATGCGAGCCGCCGCTCGAATGGCTCTGGCAGCTGGTGCTGATTTCGTCAAAACATGTACCGGAAAACGTGGCGCATGTTCCGATGAAGCGGCATCGATTCTGGCCTACGAAGTGATGCGCCACGAGCGAGCCTTTGGAGAAAAGCGAGGTGTGAAACTCTCAGGCGGCATCAGGACCGTCGACGATGTTAGCCGCCTGACCAATCTCGTCCAAGTCCAAGACCCTTCAATCATCGATGCCGGCTCAAAGCGATTCAGAATTGGAGCGAGCTCCCTTCTCGATTCGCTTTGATCGAGTCCACCCACTAAACAATTCTAGGTGGTGGGCTCGGCCAGAATTGAACTGGCGATCTTCGCCATGTGAAGGCGACGTCATAACCCCTAGACCACGAGCCCGGCAAACGCCCGAACTGAGGGCTCGACTTAACCGTGATGACGCTTCATATCGACTTTCAGAGACGCCCCTAGCCCCGCCGGAGTCAAAAACCGGAGGAGGTTCAGAAGAGCGATGGTGGCGGGGCTCGACTTCGGTGTTCTTCGAGAATCGGACACCTGGAAGGCATTCGGAGTCGGCGTTGTGCTGTTCTGCATCATCGGCTACGCTTCACTCTCACTCTTCGGTCTAACCTCCTCTATCTATGGCACCTCAGACGATGTCAACGAGGCACCGGATTGGTTGGCACCTTCGATGAATCGTGAGGGAATCGACGACGCGATTGCTGACGAAAATGGTGACATTCAGTTGAGCAGTCTGCGCGGCAGCGTCGTCATACTAGACTTCATGGCGATTGATTGCTCTAACTGCCATTATGTGCAGGAGCATATCGATCA
>DUJH01000013.1:2399-3469 GCA_013329905.1 Candidatus Thalassarchaeaceae archaeon
TACGAATCATTTGACTCAATCAATTCGACCTTTGGTGACCCTGATTCGGACAAGCACATGCCTTGGCCTATCGTTAATGGTGGAACCGATGTAATTCTGCTTGAGGAAGGCGAGCGCGGAGACTTGGTGGAATACTACTCCGCGCAGGCGATTCCGCTAGCACTGGTTATCGATCACGAAGGATTCGTCGTTGCAAAGGAAAATACTGGGACTCCGCTCGATGGCTGGGCGGAATTCGACGATGCCATTGAGGCGGCAAACGAGGGCGAGGCGGAAGGGCTACGCATCGGTATTGCGAAGGCTGACCGCTCGGTGATGGGTGTATTCATCATCGGACTATTCCTTGGAGTTCTGGTCTATTTCTCCCCGTGCGCTTTCCCTGTTTTACCCTCGTTCATCACTTACTATCTCAGCCTTGGGATGCGCGAAGAAGAATTGCGAGAGGCTGGAAAATTGAATGGCCGGATGCCTGGTTCATTCGAGGTGGGGGGCTTCGCAGCCCTCGGGCAATTGACTTTCTTCGGACTTGTCGGGTTCATCATCTTCGGACTCTCAGAAGTCATCAATCTGAGCGGAGTGTTACACAAAGTTGCCATCACTATCGCTTGGATTCTGGTTATTCTGGGAGGATTGATGTTGCTCGGATGGACAAGTCACCTACTCGCCGGCGTACAACGAATCCTCGACAAGTATCAGACTCAGGAGACTGACGAGGTCTTCACCCCACGTCGAAACATGTACCTGTGGGGAATCGGTTACTCAGCGGCATCGGTCGACTGCACCGCAGCTGCCGTATTCCCATTCGTCGCTTGGCTCACGGTTGTTGGAAAAGGCGCATTCATCTCAGGCCTCGGCGGCCTGATGCTATCTGTCACCCTACTGATGATCATAGTCACTGGACTCGTTGGAATGGGCCGCCAAGCGATGATCGGATTCCTTCGCCGGTCGACTGGCATCGTCAAAGCGACCGGCTCCTGGATGATGATGTTCGCAGGAATCGGCCTACTCATCTACCTCACTCAGCCTGAGGTAGTAGTCAACCTCGTTGGCTAAACAAAATCAAGCCCAGC
>DUJH01000013.1:3638-4032 GCA_013329905.1 Candidatus Thalassarchaeaceae archaeon
GAGGCGAAATAGAGGCTACGCTCAACGCGCGTAAGCCCGAGTAAATCCGATGTGAAAGCGAAGACGAGTTTCACTCGACTTTCTTCACGTTGATTGCGTTAGGTCCCTTTGGGCCCTCGCCAACCTCGAACTCGACGGTGTCACCTTCTTCGATGCGCCCCTCGACCTGAGACTTGTGGACGAAAAGGTCGTCCCCCCCTTCTTGTTCTATGAATCCAAAGCCTTTCGTGAAATTGAACCACTTGACCGTTCCCTGTGCCATGGCCCGACCGCGACGCCACTACTACTTGAGGTTGCACTTTCTCAAATGTGCTTAGATAGTCACTTCAGAAGCATTCCTGTGAGCGTCGATATTGAGGAGAATCTCCGCCATATCGACTGAATAGGCGCAAAG
>DUJH01000057.1:0-395 GCA_013329905.1 Candidatus Thalassarchaeaceae archaeon
ATCAAATTCGTCTTGATGGATGGAGATTTTGGAGATGCTGTTGAACTTCACTTTGGCTCGATGGCACCGGGCGGATATGCCTGGATGTTCCCCAAGCAAGGTGGAGCCAATATCGGTGTTGGCATTCAGAACAAGTTCGCAAAAGGTCGCTCACTGAATCTATTCGCTGACGAGTTCATCGGTCGCTATGGAAAAGAGATCAGCTTCAGAGGAGCAGGGTCGCTTCCGATGTCGGGAACAATAGATTGTTTCGTCAAAGATCATCATCTCCTCGTCGGCGATGCGGCAGGGATGGTTCTACCCTCAAATGGCGCTGGTATCACCATCGCCATGATCGGTGGGCGTATCGCCGGCAAGGCAATTGTCTCTTACTTTGAAAACGGTGCATCTCTGCA
>DUJH01000057.1:756-1546 GCA_013329905.1 Candidatus Thalassarchaeaceae archaeon
TAGGGTATGATTGGACTATCTGAGAACATAAAGTAGCGGAACATCTCCCGTCCTGTGTGGAAACCGGACTGCATGGCAAGGTTGTGCTCGTCACCGGCGGTGCTGGTGGCATAGGTCAGGCCATCTGCAGAGCGTTTGCCGCTGAGGGTGCACGCGTAGTTGTGCATCATCATTCCTCGGCTGCTGCTGCTATATCGCTGGCCGAGGAAATCGATGGAATAGCAATCCGTGCGGATCTGCGCGATTCCGAGGAAGCACTATCGATGGTCCGAAGCATCGTCTCTGACTTGGGAGGACTCGATGTCTGCATCGCCAATGCGGGCCTCTATCCCACACCGTCCAAGCCGTTTTGGGAGATCGACGCTGAGCGCTGGGCCTCTACTATGGACTCCAATCTGGGGGTGACTGTAACCACTGCTCGCGCCTTCCTTGGTCATGCTGCAAAGGTCGGGCGAGGCTCGATCGTTCTGATTGGCTCGACCGCAGGTATCTACGGCGAATCCGGACATGCTGATTACGCTGCGGCGAAGGGCGCCATTACCTCAGGTCTGCTGATGTCACTGAAGAACGACGTCTCGCATATCGGCGGTGTCCGTGTCAATGTGGTCGCTCCAGGATGGACAGTCACGCCGAAGAAGATCGAACATGGGGTCGACGAGGAACTAGTCGAGCGTGCGACTGCGACGATGGCGCTGAAGAAACTCGCTACCCCTGAGGACGTGGCTAGCGCTGTGGTCATGCTATCTTCAGACGAGATATCTGGGCACATCACGGGTCAGGTAATCGAGGT
>DUJH01000057.1:1765-2802 GCA_013329905.1 Candidatus Thalassarchaeaceae archaeon
CTCTGTGTCAGACTTTGAGAATCGGCTGAGGAATTCCCATGCAATTCCATTCGTATCCACAGTCCCTCCGTTTCCTATGAAAATCAAAGGTCCTTCTGGATCGTAACTTTCCTCGTATGGGTTGTGATCCGCGGCATAAAGTGTCACGAGTGAAACCTCAGAGCCAGTTTCACAATCGGTGAATGACTGGATGGAATAGAACACAGATGGTGAGTTGGAATTAGGCGTATTCCCTTGGCAGCCATTCATGTCCGCCCACATCATTAGATTCTGAATTGCACCATGCTCCTGAGCCTCGATATTGGGCAGGTGAATTGCGTCGTTGGAATAAAGTATGATTTGATCAACGAGGCCATGGATTTCCATAATCGGAATAGGGGAGTACTCGGGTACTGGGTTGTCGAGCAAGTAGTAGGACATGCAGGCAATAGCTGCGAACCGATCGCTGTGCTCGTTGGCCAGCTTCTGGCTTAGTGCACACCCATTTGACCATCCAGTGAGGTATATCCTATCCTCGTCAACGGTGTGGTTCAAGACCACTCTGTCAACAATCTCTAGAATCAGTCCGGTGTCATTTAGTCCAAGTTCCCCAGCAGCACTGCAGCAGTATCCCGCGTTCCAAGAGTTCTCAAACCCTTGAGGCCATACCGCGATTACTCCATTTTCCTCGGCAATATCATCAAATTCCGAGAGAGCTCTCTGATTTTCCATAGTCAGAGTGTTTCCATGCAAGTCAATAATCATCGGAACCTCATTCGAAAGATTCACCGTACTTGGGACGAGAACATTCCAACATCGTTCTAGTTCCTCGTGAATCATGCATTCGACATAGTCCGCACCCTCAAATTCATCTTCCGGTGGAATCTCGTCATTACCATCACCGGATGAATCGTTGTCGCTCGAAAGACATCCACTAAGGGTGGCAGAAATGAGAATTAAGGTCAGAAAGACAACTTTCTCGACCCGAGACATGAAAATGCGAGTTAGCACTCGTAGAAAAAATATAGCAATTGACACTACTCTCTAATTCGAAGAAA
>DUJH01000057.1:2961-25485 GCA_013329905.1 Candidatus Thalassarchaeaceae archaeon
AAATCAACAGTTAGAGCAGCAGCCTTTGCCCTCTTCGGGCTTGCTACCTTCCCATATGGTTGCCATCCCAGGAAATACAACCTTGGCACGGACTTTGACAAAGCCAACTTCTTCCATCATTCGGACATAATCACGAGTAGTTCCGAAGGTGACGTAGGTCTTGGTTAACCACTTCCATGGATGGTCCTTGACTCCACAAATAATTCGCGCGTAAGCACCTACCCAAACCCGCATCCAAAGCGAGCCAAAGAATCCGTGAATCTGATTCATCTTTGCGGGATCAACAATTATCACTTTCGTCCCTGGCTTCAATACTCGCAGAACCTCTCCTAAACCGGCTCGCTTGTCATACCAGTCTCTGAATGAGAACAGGGAACAGGCTCCATCGAAGCTATTGTCTTGGAAAGGTAATTCCTCAGCCTTTCCTTGCACGAATTCTACCGCAGTATCGCCTCTTGCCTCTCGCTTTGTATTGACTCGCGGTCGAGCCGCCTCAAGCATCAATTCGCTAGGGTCGAGACAAACCAAATCACCGCCAACAACATCCTCAGCAAAACTGCCAGGTCCACACCCAACCTCGAGCACGCGCCCGGTTACTGCATTGCCCTCATTCGGCAAACGCTGGCGAACCATGCGCCGCCACTTGTCGACTTGACCTAGGGTGGCGAAGCGATTGATCCGGTCGTAGACCGGAATCGTTGCTTCGAGGTTCCTCATCAACTCATCCCACTCGTCTGAGTCGATGGTTTCGTGGTCCACGGAAGCGCTCTGTCGAGGTCCTATATTTGGTTGGTTTGGGGGGAGGGTCCGCCAGACGGCCGCAACCCTATTTCTTAGGCAACTTAGGTTATCATGATATACCCATCTTCGGTCGCCCGCCTCACCGAAGGTGAATCATATGGGTCACGCTGATGTTCTCCGTACCATAAGGGAAGCAGAAGACGCCGCTGCTGCGGCGATTTCGAAGGCTGAATCAGACGCAACGAGCATCGTGCAGAAGGCACGACTCAAAGCAGCTGAGTCGCTTCAATCGAGCCGTAGCGAATCCGATGCTGAGGCTAAGAAAATCGTAACCGATGCTCGCGCCGCTGCTGAGAAGGAAGCCGGTAAGGTCGCATCCAATGGGGATGCGGCGATCGATGAGATTCACACCAGCGGTGAGAAGAACCGCGCGAAGGCAGTGAGCACAGTGCTCGATGCATTCCGCGCTTGAATCTACACGCTGATTTTGGAGGTTGCTAACATGTCACAGGTCCACACCCGACAGATGGGTCGTCTGACCGCTGCGGGTGTGAAGGGCGATCTCGACGATGCTCTTGCAATCCTTTCTCGTCTGAAGGCGCTGCATTTCATCGATTACGATGGCTCAGAAGATGGGCTTTCTCTTGGTACTCCTGATGGTAAGGCTGACGATATCAGCCGCGTGCTGAACAAGGTTCGTGCAGCGGCTGCACAGGTCGACGCATCTGGACCGAGCGATGCTGTTCCAGCAGGTCCAGTTCGAGAGGCGATTAGTGGCGACCTGCCAACAAAGGTCGATTCACTTCTTGACGACCTTGGCCGCATCGACGAGATTGAAGCCTCTCTCGCTTCACAAACTGAGGAGGAGACCACTCTCAGAATGGTATCTCCGCTTGGAATAGATATCGAACTCCTATCGGGATACGAGTCAATCACTTCCTTTGTCGGCACGGCGAAGGATGTCAATGCAGCCCGTGCCGCAGCCGGAGATGGTATCTTCGCCAGCGGCTCCGCCGATGGCGAGAACGTTGTTGGTGTATTCGTCCGCAACGAGGACGCGGCCTCTACCGCGAGCGCTCTCGACGCGGCCGGCTTTACCGCTCTACAACTTCCATTGGGCGAGGGTGACTCTACCGCTCGCCTCAACAACCTCTCAAACATTCGCCTCGGACTACAGTCTGAGCGCGAGGACCTCGACGGAGCCGTCGAGTCCTGGACCGAGGAGAACGGCGAAGCTTTGGTCTGCAGCCTCGAAATCCTCGAGCGAGATCACGAACTGACAACTTCTCCAGTCCGCGTCGCAGTATCAGACCACGCTTTCGTCATCGACGGCTGGGTCGAAATGGATCGCGCGCATGACATCAAGATCGCTCTAGGTGGCTCATGTATCGTCGTCGATGTCGAGCCCTTCGTCATCGAGGCTGGCGGCGGACACCATGATCACGATCACCACCATGAGCCAGTCTCGCCACCAATCGCTTTCCAGCCGAGGAAAGCAACAAAGCCGCTCGAATTAGTCACCGACATGGTCGGTCGACCCGGCTACGGACGACTCGATCCGACCCTTTTCATGTTCATCACATATCCACTATTCTTCGGATTGATGCTCGGTGACATGGCCTACGGCCTCCTCACCATGGGCCTCGGAGGTATCCTTCTGAGCAAGGCCGGAACTAATGATGGTCTCAAGTTGGGCGGTCGCTTCCTGCTTCTCATCGGAGCGGCAACCGTACTCTTCGGTTACATTTACGCGGAATTTGCAGGTTGGGAAATCTTCCCGCACTACGGACACCACAGTCCTGTGGAATTCATGCAAGCTCTGTACCCAGCAGTTGATTCGCACGGCCACGTTTTCGAGGTCGCCTTGGGATACAACATCACTTTCGCTTTCCCGTTCCATCGCGTCTCGAGCAATCTGATGGATCTGATTATCCTCACTCTCTACATGGGCTGGATGCACGTCATGATCGGCCTCATCATGGGCTTCAGGGATGTGCTCGTTATCGGCAACGGACACGGCGGAATTGGATGGGTTGCAGCCTTCTTTGAGAAGGGCACCTGGATGGTTCTACTCGTAGGTGGTCTTCTGTTCACGCACGCGTACATTGGCTCTCACGGTGAATTCATGACCGCGGGCGTGGCTCTGATTGGAATCGCTACGGTCTGCTTGATATGGACTCTTTACCGCTATCACGGTCTCGATTTCCCTATCGCTCTGATGATGGGTCCAATCGAGGCGCTCGGTATGATGCCGACCATCATCTCCTACGTTCGACTATTCGCGGTCGGCGTCGTCGGAGTCAAGATTGCCGAGACTGGTAATCACATGTTCTTCGACAATATTTCTCTCGATGAGCCACTCATGGCCATCGCTCTCTTCATCGGCTGGCTCGTCGTCCAAGCATTTGCTTGGGTTCTCGGCGTTTTCAGCCCTAACATCCACGCGGCCCGATTGCACATGGTCGAGTGGATGAAGCAATACTACGATTCCAGCGGAAAGCCGTTCTCGCCATTTGGTGGGACGTCACGATATGTGGAGGGTGAGTAATCACTTTGCTAGCCGTGGAAAAAAAATAATGGAGGAAAAAGGAAATGAAGACAACCGCAATGAAGGGACTTAGTGCACTCTTTGTCCTGTTCGTAATCGCAGCATTCGCGACCGGCGTACAGGCTCAGGATGACACCAACGCAGAAACGACAGAGGACAACACCGCTGGATACGCGGCTCTTGGAGCCGGACTAGCTCTTGGCCTCGCAGGAATCGGAACTGGCCTAAGCCAGGGACCAATCGGAGCAGCATCCGTCGGCATGATCGCCGAGGACTCTGGCCGACTCGGTCACGCGATTCTGTTTACCGCTCTGCCTGAGACAATCGTCCTGTTCGGTTTTCTCGCGATGTTCTTGATGCCAGGCCTTGCTTGAGCATCTCGCGAAGAATCGAGAGAATGAAAAAATCACACACGAGATGAGATGATGACACTGGAAGCGCTATCAAACGAGATTGCTGCCAAGGCTTCGGCTGAAGGCAAAGCAATCACAGACGCTGCCCGTGCGCAAGCGAAGGGAATCGCTGCGGAGGCGAAGGCTACGGCCGAGTCTACCCGCAGCGATATGGTCGCTCGCGCGGAGCGTGAGAGCAGCCAGCTGTCGGTGGAGGTCGTGGCTTCGGCCCGACAAGCGAATCAGAAGCGCGAACTTATCGCACGACGCGAAGAGTTGGACGCTACATGGGACGCAATACGAGAGAAGGTCGGCTCTGCCGATCTGAAAGGTCGCGCTGACACCCTCAAGGCTCTGCTTGCAGAAGCCAAGGGTGCTGGCGATGACATGGTATTGCACCCAGTCGCCATTGACAGAAAGGCTCTCACAGGCCAAGGCTTCGACCTTGGCGACGACGTCGACGGACTGGGTGGTTTCACCCTCGAGTCCGCCGATGGATCAATTGTACTCGATTTCCGCTTTGACAGCCGCCTAGAGGATGCTTGGGGGAGCAACCTCGGCGCGGTCAACGAAGCGATGTTTGGAAACTGAATGAGGTGAAAATATGGCGAGGATGGCAAGCGGTCGCTCGAATATGGCAAACGCCGGTGCGCGCGCTAAAGCGCGCAAGGCGTCGCTAATCGACGGTACGCGTATGCGACAGCTCCTACAGCAGGGCACCGATTCAATCGGCGTCAGCATTGGAGAATTCGGATACCGCTCCGAGATGGATCTTTACTCCGCCCGCATGGGTGGTTCGGATGCCATCGAGGCAGCGCTGAGTCACAACCTCGACAATGACCTCGATTCAGTGCTCGACTTTTGCCAAGGGAACCTAAAGGGTCTCGTGGCAATCTACGTCGAACGCTTCCACTACGAGAAGGCGAAGACCGTCCTCAGGGCGGTCAACAAGGGTGCTTCGGACGGTCTGATCTCTGATCAGATTCTTCCCGAAGAGAACCCCAAGAATTCTATCTGGCTGCACATCGTGCGGACAACTGAGACTGTTCAGGAAGCCGCCGATGCAATGGCAGGGACTCCTTGGGGTCGCTGCCTTGCGAAGCTTGAGGGCGAACCACCTCTGCAAGAGATGGAAGACTCCCTCGACCGGCAGTATTTCGCTAACTCTCTGGTAGCTGCGCGCGGAGCGGACGCAAGTCCGCAATTGCTGCGCTACTTACGAACAGAAATCGATCATCGAAACATCGTGAACCAATTCCGCGCTCAGAAGCAGAATCTTTCTCTTGAGACGCGCGTGAACCTAAACATCCCGGGAGGCAGAATCGGAGAAGCCGCGCTGAGAGCAGCTACTCAGGCTGATTCGAAGGAGGCATTGTTAGATGCCCTCCGCCGTTCAAACGCCTTCGATGATTCTGGCTTCGAGGAAGCCATGCAGGAGTCCGCCAAGCGCGGTACATTTGACCCATTGGTCAACCTCCTGCGTAACCAGCGACTGAAGATGTTGAAGCGATTTTCACATCTCAATCCGATCTCTGCCTTCCCGGTGATTTACTATATTCAAGCCAAGGTTCTGGAAGTCCAGAACCTTCGTCTGCTCGTGCGCGGCAAGGCGGCTGGCCTCTCTGACGAGGTTATTGAAGCGCACATGTACATCTGAGGTGAAAAAATGGAGATCGCAGTAGTGGGAACCACAGAATTCACCCTCGGATTCCAACTCGCTGGCGTTACACGCCTGCACCATCCATCAGACTTGGAAGAGACCGCTAAGGTCCTTCGCAGTCTGCTGGGACAAATCGAGGTCGGCATAATCGTGATTGACAGTGCCGACCTCACCCAGATGCCTGAGAGACTGCGTCAGCAAATCTCGGATAGCATCACGCCCACAGTATTGGGCATCGGGACTGAGGAGGATAACACCCTCCGCGAGTCCATCAAGTCGGCTCTAGGAGTTGACCTATGGAAGTAATTCCAAAAAAAAGGAGAAGGAAGTGAAAAAAATGAGTGAGGATAATGGAGTAATCTATCGCATATCAGGACCGGTTGTTACCGCTGTAGGCATCACCCCGCGTATGTACGAGGTGGTTCGAGTGGGACACGAGGGACTGATGGGTGAAGTCATCGAATTGCACGGAGACCAATCGGTCATCCAGGTTTACGAGGAAACGTCGGGAATCAAGCCAGGCGAGCCCGTGATTCGAACTGGTCAGACGCTGTCTGTCCAACTCGGACCGGGTTTGCTGACTCAGATTTACGATGGAATCCAGCGACCGCTGGAGGACCTCGAAGCGACAATGGGTGTCTTCATCGAACGTGGTGTCGACGCCGACGGTCTCGATCTGTCGAAGAAGTGGGAGTTCAACGCTACCGCTTCCGCTGGCGATGAGGTCACTGCTGGTTCCATCATCGGAACCGTGCAGGAGACCGAGACCATCGAGCATCGCGTCATGGTTCCGCCTGGAAAGAACGGAGTCATCGCGAGTATCGAGTCTGGTGAATTCAATGTCACTGAGACTGTCTGCACGCTCGAAGATGGCACCGAGGTCGCGATGATGCAGAAGTGGCCGGTGCGAACGCCCCGACCATTCGTGCAGAAGTACGCACCAGATGTACCTCTCATCACAGGCCAAAGGATCCTCGACTTCCTCTTCCCTCTGGCCAAGGGCGGTACCGCTGGTATCCCTGGACCATTCGGAAGCGGCAAGACCGTTACTCAGCAGCAGCTGGCCAAGTGGTCCGACGCTCAAATCGTTGTTTACATCGGATGCGGTGAGCGCGGTAACGAGATGACTGAGGTTCTCACAGAGTTCCCTCACCTAATCGATCCGCACACCGGAAAGCCTCTGATGAACCGAACCACGATGATTGCAAACACCTCCAACATGCCTGTGGCTGCTCGTGAGGCTTCCGTCTACACGGGAATCACCATCGCCGAATACTTCCGCGACATGGGCTACGACGTCGCTCTCATGGCTGATTCAACAAGCCGCTGGGCCGAAGCAATGCGTGAGATTTCCTCGCGTCTAGAAGAGATGCCTGGCGAGGAGGGTTACCCCGCTTACCTCTCAAGCCGACTCGCTGAGTTCTACGAGCGCGCGGGTCGCGTTCAGACGCTCGCCGGCGACGACGGATCAGTATCCGTCATCGGAGCTGTGTCCCCACCTGGTGGTGACATCTCCGAGCCTGTCAGCCAAGGTACTCTGCGCATCGTCAAGGTGTTCTGGGGACTCGACGCTGGCCTTGCTCGTCAGCGTCACTTCCCTGCGATCAACTGGTTGAACTCTTACTCGTTGTACCCACAGGCACTCGACCAGTGGTACCGCGACAATATCGCTAGCGACTTCCCAGACATCCGCACTGAGATCAGTGCACTTCTGCAGGTTGAAGCCGAGCTACAGGAAATCGTCCAGTTGGTCGGTTCCGACGCTCTGCCGATTGACCAGCAGTTGACTCTCGAAGTCGCTCGAATGATTCGTGAATACTTCCTGCAGCAGAATGCGTTCCACGATGTGGACACTTACAGCAATCTCAACCTGCAATACATGATGGCCCGAGCTATCCTCAGCTTCCAGGCTGAGGCAAAGAAGGCCATCGCTGGCGGTGCAGACCTCGAGTCTGTAGTCAACGTTCAGGCTCGCACCGACATCATGCGCGGACGATTTGAGTCCGGCTACGAGGAGCGCATCGAAGCGCTCGTATCAGACATGGGTAAGCAAATTGCTGCTACCATGGAGGATAACTGAGGAGGGATATGAATGAGTGGAAAGGAATACCGAACCATCACTGACGTCAAGGGACCTCTAGTGTTCCTAAACAAGACCGAACCAGTCGCCTACGGCGAGATCGTGCAACTACGACTCACCGATGGCACGATGAAGAACGGACAAGTTCTCGACACCTCCGATGACCAAGTCATCGTTCAGGTGTTCGAGGGAACCGCTTCCATCGACCGCCAGACCGGCGTCAAGTTCCTAGGAGACGTTTTCCGTCTCCCAGTGAGCAAGGACCTCATCGGTCGTATCCTAGACGGAGCAGGCCGACCTCGTGACGGCGGCCCTGCAATCGTCCCAGACGAAATGGCCGACATCATCGGAGCTGCCATCAACCCATACTCGCGACAGAGTCCTGAGTCTTTCATCCAGACAGGAATCTCAGCAATCGACGCATGCACCTCGCTGGTTCGCGGACAGAAGTTGCCAATCTTCAGCGCATCTGGTCTGCCACACAACGATATCGCGCTTCAGATTGCTCGACAAGCCAAGCTTGTCGACAGCGACGACGATTTCGTGGTAGTTTTCTGCGCTATGGGAATCACAGCGGAAGAGTACAACTTCTTCGTACACGACCTCGAGCGCACCGGCGCTCTCGAGAACGCTGCTCTCTTCGTCAATCTCGCTGACGACCCAGCTGTCGAGCGCCTAATCACTCCGCGTCTGGCGCTCACAGCAGCTGAGTACCTAGCGTTCGAGCACGATTACCACGTGCTCGTCATCTATACTGACATGACCAACTATTGCGAATCACTACGTCAAATCGGTGCCGCCCGTGAGGAGGTTCCTGGACGACGTGGTTACCCTGGTTACATGTACACTGACCTTGCTATGCTCTACGAGCGCGCTGGCCTTGTCAAGGGCAAGAAGGGAAGCATCACTCAATTCCCAATTCTAACTATGCCCGGTGACGATATCACCCACCCTATTCCTGATCTTTCAGGTTACATCACCGAGGGACAAATTGTGATTTCGCGTGAACTCCACCAGAAGGGAATTTACCCGCCGATCAACGTTCTTCCTTCGCTTAGCCGACTGATGAACGCTGGAATTGGACCGGGCAAGACCCGAGAAGACCACAAGTCGGTCTCTGACCAACTCTACGCTGCTTACGCTCAGGGTCGCGAGTTGCGCGGCCTTGTTGCGATTGTCGGTGAGGACGCGCTGAACGAGCGTGACCTTCAGTTGCTGAAGTTCGCGGATCTCTTCGAGAACAAGTTCCTGCGGCAGAGCCGCGATGAGGATCGCTCGATTAACGAAGGCACGCTCGACCTTGCTTGGGAATTGCTGACTAGTATCGACACGAAGTATCTCGTGCGTCTGGACCAGAAGTGGATCGACAAGTACCACCCTAACGAGAAGAAGGAGTGAAACCCGCTTACTGCGAGTCTAAGGAGGTGAATGAATGGCATTGGACATCAAACCAACCCGGTCCGAGCTGATCAACCTCAAGCGACGCATTAAGCAGACTTCAAGCGGGTACAACTTGCTGAAGATGAAGCGAGATGGTCTGTTCCACGAGTTCCGAACTCTGCTATCAGAGATGATTAGCGCGAGGGAGGAACTCGTCTCTACCTACCGCGAGGCGGTCGAGGCGATTAGCCTCGCCAGCGCCATCGAGGGAGGTCTAGTGGTGAAGAGCGCGGCGATTGCAAACTCGGCTTCGCCCGAGGTTCAGGTTAGCCGCCGTAACATCATGGGAGTTGTCGTCCCTCAGGTCGAAGGTAAAAATTTGACCTCGACCATCGAGGAGCGCGGGACTGGCCTCATCGGAGGCTCGCCTTACATTGATGAGGCGGCTGATGCTTACTCTGCTCTCATCGCTAAGATCGTCAAGGCAGCCGAGATGGAAGCCACACTCAAGCGCTTGCTTGAAGAGATTGAATCGACCAAGCGACGTGTCAACGCGCTGGAGTTCAAGGTCATTCCAGAAATGAAGGAAGCTCAGGTATTCATTCAACTCCGATTAGAGGAGATGGAGAGAGAAGAGACGTTCCGCTTGAAGCGCTTCAAGAACAAGTAATCCACGCTTCAAGCGACGGCTTGCGTCTTGCGCGGTTTGATAGGTGGGTGCTTGAGTTCACAACCACCGGAGGTGGTTGAATTCCATGTCAGAGCCAGAGGGAATAGTACTCGACCACTCGACTTGGGACGAGCAAGAACTGCTACTCCACATCATCCAGCGCTATTTCGACCTCGGTAACGAAGCCCTCGCTGGGCATGCATGGGAAGCAAGAGCGAAGACTGGCCGATCCGATTCGGATGCGCTCATTGAACTCAACACCGAATTCGAACCACTTGGATATCTAGCGATGCTCGACGAAGGCAATCCACCTGTCCTAAGCATGTCCCATCTCCCAGAAGACCAGCCGATTATCCCAAATTGGCAGATGTCATTAGTCTGGGTGATGATGGCTGGATTCCTAACTCTCATCGGTAGCGCTTGGCTGCAACAGTACCATCCTAGTGCGATGGCTCTTGATTCAGATTTGCTGCGCGAATCAGTTCTCTACATGGCGCTACCAATGATACTGGCACTCGGCCTCGCTAGCGAGGCCAGACGTCGAATGGCAGCTTACTTCGGCGTCGACATCGGCCACGTGGTCCCACTCGCATTCCCAATCATGTCACCGAGTTGGCCATTCGGTTTGGCAGGAGTCCTCAGTCAGCGACGCCCCGACCTTCTACCGATACCCAATCGCCGAGCGCTGGCAATGATCGAATTCACCGCACCGCTCGTTCTCTTCTCAACGGGAACTCTCCTCACACTTCTCGGACTCCATTTGACTCCTCTTGAGCCACCAGAACTCAGTTCCGCTCCCATCGCCTTCCAGAACAATCCGCTCATCAACCTCCTTGCTCTCGACTGGCTCGGTGACTCCCTCTCGGTCAAACTGCAATGGATTCACCTCACCGGCCTAACAGGAATCGGTCTAACTCTTCTTGGCTGGACTCTGCTGCTACCAATCCCAGGTCTCCCTGGAGATCGCATCATGCACGCTCTCATCGGTCCAGCCAAGATGTCTGATTCCACCCGACAGACGACCATCTTCATCACAATGCTCGCAGCGATGGTCGTGGTTTTCGCCAATACCGATTACCTGCCTTGGCTGCTAATCGTTGCACTGGGCGCGATGCGGCGCTTCAGTCCGGAGAATTCACCAGCGCCGCTCGTGGTCGACGAATCGATCATCCCGTCTCCAGAAACCCGTAATCGATTCATCGCAATCCTCCTCTTCGTGATGATTGCAGGTTTCCCTGGAATGACTCCTTCTTACGCTGTAGCAGATTGGGACGAAGGTCTTGACACATCAGGATGGGATGAGGAGATTGATCTGACTATTTCCGAGATATACAATCTCAGCCTCGAACTAACGCCAGCTGGCGTCACCGAAGTCTCCGGCTGGCTACAATTCCGCCTTGAGGGCGAAAATGCCCACGCTTGGGAAATTTCATCGCCCCAATTCAACGAATTTGGTTTCCATCGATTCGACGGAGTAACCCAATCTTCCGAGGCGATGGTCAGCATCACTATCACTCCTCTCGACATCGCCCTCGACAATCCGACTATTGTTCCAGACACGTCGATGTTGCTACGGATTCTAATCGATGTCGAAGGCCACATCGACGAGCACCTAACGGTGCTACGACATCCAACTACGACCTCGCCAATCGATCCACTTTGGTTGCTTATCGAAGATACCGAAACGCCTCGGATTTGCGTTTCTGTCGACAAGGTGGATAGCACACCAGCGAACCTAGCCCTGACCAACCCATTTTGGGAGTTTGAAAATGAGACGAATTTGACCGAAGCCGGCCTTTACGACGTTTGCCTTCGAGGACATGAGGGTGCTTTGCAGTCCTCGCCTTATCGCGATGAATACCGTCGCTTGATGGGTCCCGTTTTGGCTCTTGAATTCGATGATGGCGAGCATATTCTTTGGTGGATGCCGATTAATGGAACCGAGATTGAACTCAGAGTTTCAGACCAAGATTGGGACCTGCCCTATTGGCTGGCCTCAAACCTACCTTACACCATTACCTACGGAGTAACTGGCAATGCCTTCTGCCCCTCGAGTATTGTTGTTCCACAGATGGAGACGAGCGGTCCGTGGAATTGGACTTTCTCGGACCGCTCAACAATAATGATTCCAGCCGGCGACAATGGCGACGGCACTCTGTATTTCGAATCTGATGGATGGCTAGCCTTCTGCCAGATGGGGGAGATGATGCGATCGTATCGAATAGTCGAAGGAGAGGATGTTCTTCTTGTTCCTGGCGATCTTGAATCGGGTCTTACGCTGAGTCAATATGTCATCGTGAATCGTGAAAATAAATCGATGGATGTCCGAGTCGAATGGACGGGGGACGCTCCAGACTCGGACGTCTGGGAGGTCAGCATCCCTGACTTTATCGAGGCCGATTCGGATGCTGTCATCGACATTTCACCGAATGGAGAATTGCCGTTGTACCGAGCGGTCTGGGTAAGTGTAGGTGAGGGCGAAATCACCGTTCATCTCGCTGCGCGCTGTCCAGTGGATGGCTGCGAGGTGGGCTGATGCGAATCGCTGTGCTCGGTGTCGGTGCCATCGGAGGAGTCGTCCTCGGTACGCTGTCAGACACCGATGCTGACCTCGTCGCTGTTTCACGCGGTTCAGCAGCTTCGAACTTGGAGATGATCGGTCTGATTCTACATTCTCCGGAAGGAGCGATTGAGATGATACCACCCACTCGTTTCTTGGTTGTGGATAGTGAGGAAGGTCCTGTATCTGAGCAAATTCGAGGGACCTGCGATGCCGCTATTATCTGTGGTAAGGCGGCATCGACTCCAGTTCTTGCTCAATTGGCTGAGGAGCTATTGATTCCAGGCGGGCTGGCCATCAGCGTTCAGAATGGACTTGGCCATCCCGAAATGCTCGCGCACCGACTGGGGCGCGAGCGCGTTCTAGGAGGCTCGATTACTCACGGCGCTTGGCGCGATGGTGAAGGCGAGGTGCATTGGGTTGGCCGTGGCGCCGTACGTTTGGGCAATCTCGACGGAGGCGCGCCAGGAGAGGTTGCAGCTGACCTTGTGGCTGCGCTGGATGATGCTGGATTGGAACCGATTTGGTCGGAGGACGTCCAGATTATCGTGTGGCGGAAGTTGCTGCTGAACGTTGCAATCAATCCTGTTTGTGCTATCGCTGGTGTTCGCAATGGGGCCCTTGCAGAGGTGCCTGAACTGTGGGATCAAGCGATGGCTGCGATGGTCGAGGCTGCGGCTGTGGCGCGGGCCTCGGGTGTTGATTTGGGCGAGATAGATTTGGATTCGCATCTTCGCAAGGTAGTCGAAGCCACTGCCGACAATCGCTGCTCGATGTTGCAGGATGTGATGGCTGGACGCGCCACTGAGATCGATTCACTCTGTGGCGCAGTGGTCGAGCGTGGTGAGGCTGTTGGAATTCCAACTCCTGCGAATCAGTCTCTTTACGCGCTCGTCAAAGGTATCGAGAGATCTGGCGAATTCGCTTGATTTACTCACAATCGATATTGTAGTGCAACCCGACGTTTTCACGCCGAGCGATTGAGGCTTCGATGACAAGCTCGGCGCAGATAATCAGATTTCGTAACTCGACCATATCCTGAGTCGGCTTCGTAGCATGCCAAATGGGCACTACTTCAGAGCGGATTTGGGCAATACCTCGACGCGCTCTCTCAAGCCTAACGTCGCTCTTCACCAGTCCGACGTCATTGGTCATCATACTGCGCAGCGCCAGTAAGTCACTGCGAAGCGCACCGTGTTCAGCTAATTCATCGAGATCCTCACCCCGCCATCGGGTGATGTCCTCGACAACATCTGGCAGTAATTCGCTCTCAGCCAGTTTGACGATATCACCTGCTGCTCGCTCAGAATAGACAACCGCCTCAAGCAGCGAGTTCGAAGCCAATCGATTCGCCCCGTGCAGTCCAGTCTGAGCGACCTCACCAATCGCGTACAGCCCAGGCAGAACATGACCATCGTGAAGGGCTCGTCCCTTCTCATCAACCGTTACTCCTCCTACTAGGTAGTGAGCGGCGGGACGGACTGGGATTGGATCTGGGCCGAGGTCAATTCCGAGTTCCGCAACTCGGCCAGCAATCGTGGGGAACTGGTCGCGGAGCGCAGCGGCATCGAGATGTTCAGTCACCAGCAGGACATGTGAATCTCCGCTATTCTTCAACTCGCGATCTGTAGCTCTCGCAACAACATCGCGAGTATCGAGAGATCCTTTCTCGGAGTAGCGTTCCATGTACGAAGAAGCGGCTGGTGAACCAGCCGCTGAAAAACCACCAGCAGCCCTCCAAGATTCATGCTCGGAACGAGTCATCAGAATCGCCCCGTGCCCTCGCATGGCCTCAGTAATCAAGAAAGGATTCTCGGAATCGACGGCCAGAGCCGTCGGATGAAATTGTATGAATTCCATATCGGAAACATCTGCACCAACCCGATGAGCCATCGCCACACCATCCCCTGTAGAAACAGGTGGGTTGGTGGTAGCAAGGTGAAGCATCCCTGCTCCTCCAGAAGCCAGAACCACGCAGCGTGAAGCCAGCGTGTACACTTTGCCGTCTGGAGCCAAGCACCACAGTCCTGCAACACCAGCAGATGGATCATTCAAGTCACGGCGAACAAGGTCAAGCACCATCCAATTTTCCAAAATACGCAGACCTGATTCGTATTCTCCCGCAACGCCGCGAGTCAGGGCACGCTCAATCTCAGCCCCAGTACGATCTCTCGAATGCAGTATCCTGCGCTCAGAGTGCCCGCCTTCACGTGTCAAATCATACAATCCGTCAGCACTCAAATCAAATTGAACACCATGTTCGATGAGGTCGCGGATGCGCAAAGCAGCCTCAGTAACAACAGAGCGCACCACGCCCTCGTCGCACAAACCACCTCCGGAGGCCAAAGTATCGCGGACATGCGCTTCCAAAGCCTCCTCATCGTCAACCTCCAGGACTCCAGCGATGCCACCTTGAGCCCAGTTTGTGGAGGAGGTGGAGAGGCTTTTCTTGGTGACGATAGCGACCGACAATCCGGCACGAAAGCATCGAAGCGCTAGGAATAAACCTGCGATGCCCGAACCAATCACCGCTACATCGACCGGCGGCAGCGAACGATTCGAAGCATCCTCCGCCATACTAATTCCTCAGAGGATTTACCATTGAAGATTGTCCAGCCGCCAACTACCCCTCCGGCGTTTGAAACAAGTGTCTGCAATCGTAGTGCGAACCTCGCCGATGCCTCAACCTTCATAGTCTGTTAATGGTCGAGGGCAAGCCTGACGTTGGACATTTTTCCTTCGTCAAAAGGGTGATGGGATGCACTTGTTGAGAATTGAAGTTGAGAATTTCAAATCGTTCGGCGGTGAGATTACAATCCCGTTTGATGAAGGATTCACAGCGATAACCGGTCCGAACGGGTCGGGGAAGTCAAATTCCGGCGACGCTATCCAATTTGTCCTCGGCACACGTTCGACAAAGGTCATGCGAGCGGACAATGTTGCTGATTTGATCTTCAATGGCGGAAAGCGCGGCAAACCCGCGCGTCACATGTCGGTGACGCTCGTCTTCGCGAATACTCCTGAGTTGGACGGGCGTCGCCGTCTTCGTGTTGATGAGGATGAGGCCTCTTTCACGAGAAGCGTTAGATTGAATCGAAAGAATCAGCCTAACTCATCTTACCGAATTGGTGAGCGCAGCGTTACTGCGACTGAGATGCGCAGGACTCTAGCCGAGGCTGGATTGCACGGTGATGGCTACAATATCGTGCTTCAAGGTGATGTCACTACTCTTGCTACGATGACTGATTGGAAGCGCCGCGGTGTGCTCGAGGAAGTTGCTGGAGTCACTGCTTACGATTCTGAGATTCGCGGCGCGAATAACCAACGAAAGGCTGTCGAACATGATATCGAGACGATTGAATTGTTCGAGGCGGATCAGAAGGCGCGCCTGAAGAAGTTGGAGAAGGAACGTGAACAGGCGCTGAAATATCGCGATTTGAAAGAGCAATTGGATGTGGCGAGAATTGTTCTCGCTCAGGCTCGCTATCGAAATCGCGTCGATGAGATCCGCATGCTCAACGAAGACCATCAGAAATACTTGGAACGGGATCAAAAGGTCCGTGAGAGTGTTCGTGGTAACGAAGCTCGGCTACTCGCTTTGGAAGAGGAACTCGTCAAGGTCACTCGCGATCTCGAAGATATGGCGACTGGCGAATCGAAGGCTGTGATGGACGAGATCCGAACTTTGGAGATTGAAGTTGAGACCAGTCGGGATCGAATTGGAGATCAAAAGCGAGCCGCATCGGATGCTAATGATGAGATTGAGGTAATCCAAGGTGACCTCGATTCGGTCTTGGGCGCGGTCGAGAAATTGGTTGCCGAGGTCGATGCTGCAAAGCAGGCTGTCGAGGGGGCCAATGGTGACCTTGACAAGGCTGAAGCCGATGAGAATGAGGCGCGCAAAGCCATTGAATCCGGCGACAGGCATTCACGCGATCTGAATCGTGCTCTTGGATTGGCAACCGACGAGGTCAACAAGGTTCACGCAATCAGAGCCGAGGCTCGCCTCGAATCAGATAGGGCCGAGCAAGCGGACAGATTGGCTTCGGACAATTTGGCCGATTTGGAAGAGCAGTACGAAATCGTCTCGCTGGAGCGAGATGATTTGGAACTCACCGGAGAAGATCTGCGCGAGGACAAACCCCCTGAGGACCGCGAGTCTTTGGCGGTCCAACTCACTACGCTACAGAAGCAAGAGGTTGCACTTCGCGAAGATCGCGATAGGGCTGAGGAACAATTGCGCGAGGCAAATCGCGCGTTAGATCGAGTTCGGGCTGCGCAGGAGGCCCGCTCCTCTAAGCCTGGATCTGCAGTCACTCTTCGCACACTCTCCAAGTTGCGGGAGAGTGGAGAGATTCGAGGAATACTCGGTTCTCTCGGCGAATTGACTTCGCCGAAAGATAGCGCTCACGAGGAGGCCCTTGCCTTCGCTCTAGGCGGTGGCATGAATTCTATCGTCGTCAGTGACGACAAGGTTGCGGGCAGTTGCATCAAGTGGCTGCGAGCCAATGGTGGCGGCCGTGCTACCTTCCTCCCTCTCAACAAAATCAGCGCATCTCGCGCTAAAGGGCGCGCCCTGATGGTCGCCCGCAACCCCGGAATCATCGGCTTCGCCCACGATTTGCTCGACTTCGACGAGGCAATTGAGACGGCGGTGCTCTTCGCCTGCCGCAATACTCTCATCGTGCAATCGATGGATGTTGCACGCCGCAATATGGGTGGCGTGCGAATGGTCACGCTCGACGGTTCAATCGTCGAGGCTACCGGAGCGATGACTGGCGGTTCTGCTTCCAAGGGCGCTCGTCCATCCTTCGGAGGGGCTGGCGCAGCTGGAGCAGGAATGGAGAATCTTGAGGCCGCGGTTGAGCGCGGCAATCTGCGCTATGCGACAGTCGAAGCCGCGCTGAAGGAAATACGCGACAGTCAGAATGAGGTCCGTAACCGAATTCACGGCCTCGACGATAGCAATCACTCAGTCAAGCTGAGGAATTGGAAGGCCGATGTCAAGATTGCACAGAAGCAGGTCGACGACACCGCCCGAAAGGTAGTCGAAGCCCGTACCGAGCACAATAAGTTGGAGGTGGCAAGCCGCAAGGCGATCGAGGCTGCAGCCGCCGCCGAGACCAATTACGAGTCAGCTGCAGAAGCCCGCCGGCAGGCGGCCGAGACGTTACAGGATCAGACACCCGACCATCTTTCTCAACTACTCAGAAGCGCTCAGGACACTCGGACTGAGGCCGAGCGAACCAAACTCAGAGCAGAAGCAGACATCGCCTCAGGCGACGAGCGACTGCGAGTCCTAAACGATCGTAAGAATGACCTGACTCGGTCCCTCGAGCACCAAAACACAATCATCACATCAGCGACTACAGCTATCGAACAACTCGATACTGCGATTGCTAAGGCCGACGAAGACCTGAAGGAACTCAGAGAGACGGCCTCACAATTCAATGAGGAACATCAAATCCTCACCGCTCGCAGGGACGAAATCGTCGATGAGCGTGCAAGCCTGCGCGCTCATATCGAACAAATGCAAACCCAGCGCGAGACCATCAGATCGAGACTTGAGGGGCTCGTCGAGAATATCAGGAACAAAGAGGGAACTCTGGACGAGCTCAGGGCAGAACTCGCTGAGAACCAGATTTCCCTACCTGAATCAGACATTCAATTGCCAACAGTGGCCGAGGCGGATAAAGGGGTGCAGGGCCTTGACCGCCGCCTCGGCCAACTCGGCGACGTGAATATGCTAGCGATCGAAGACTACGACATAACAGTCGAGAGAATCGCTGGACTCGTCGCCGACGGCAAGCTCTGCAAAGATCGCCACGCAATGCTCGTCAGCCTTGCAGAGCAATTGGAAGAGGAGAGGCGAATACGGCTTGTCGCAGTGTTCGATCAAATCAACACCAACTTCACCAGAGCGTACAAATTACTCCAGCCAGGTGGCGAGGGAGAATTACAGTTGGAGAATCCGAAGAACCCGTTCGAGGGTGGTTTGAGAATGGCTTGTATTCCTCCAGGGAAGAGCAAGAGAACACGCCGAAGCTTCCTCTCTGGAGGCGAGAAATCGATGGCTGCACTGGCCCTAATTTTCGCGATTCAGGATTACGAGCCGAGCCCGTTCTACTACTTCGATGAAGTCGATCAGAACCTCGATCCATTCAACGCTGAGAGAATCGCAACACTTTGCCGAATTCGCAGTACTCACGCCCAGTTCATCATGGTGACACTACGCAAGGTAAGTCTCACTCTAGCCGACCACCACATCGGAATCACACACGCTGGAGATGGCTGCAGCCGCCGTATTGCTGACTTCGACAGGGCGGCTGCGATTGAGTTGGGCGAAGAGTTCGAGGCTGAGCAAAAGGCGATTGCTGAGGCTCAGAAGGCGAAGGAGAACATGGGCGAATTGCCTACCGAAGAATCGATGCCGAAGGTTCCTGAGCCGATGGAGCGACCTCAGAGTCTTGGCGGCCTCGCCGATCGAGCTGGGGTCGAAGTGACTGATGAGGAGGCTGTAGGTGGCGAATTACCAGAGGTTGAGGCAGTTGCTACTGATGACATCGATACTGAATCAACGTTGACTTCACTCATCGAGCGGACTGAGGAATGGTCTGAGGATATCGCAGAGAAGGAAGCCTCGACGCCACCTGCTGATGACGAAGAAGTGGCAGTTGCCACTGATGAGATCGTTGGAGAGGTCGAAGCCGAGCAGGAGTTGGAGTGACCGATGCCTGTTTTTGACGCGACCGCAATGCGAGACGACATCGTGACAAGACTTCTCGAAGGCGAGCAAGACCTCGAGACTAGTCGCTATCTAGACCGACTCGTCGAACTCGCTAGCCTTGAAGAGGCAGAGCACCAATTCCTTATCGAACCATTTGACCGCTCGGTCGCCCTTGTATTCCAATTATTCAGATCGAAGGATCTGGACCCTTGGGATGTCAATTTGACAAGTTTCCTAGAGATGTTCGACGAGAGAATCAAGACTGCTGAGAACATCGATTTGCCGACCTGCGGTCGGCTAATTCGAATGGCTTGGCAGATTCTTCGTGGCCAAGCCTCGACACTGATTGAGAGACAGGATCGGGCTTGGGACGACCTCGAGGATGATTTCCTCGATTTCGATATTGGCGGATGGGAATCAGATTTCTCTGAGGACGATTACAACTTCTCGGTCGGAGTCCTCACCGGAGCGGCGGATTCGGTACTACCCTCGATGTTTGAGGGACGTATCCATCGAGATGAAAGCCGCCCGGTCACTCTTGGAGAATTGCTGATGGGGCTACAGAGCGCTAAGCAGATCTCTGAGGATCTCAAACTTCGTGAGCAGATTGCGAAGGAACGCCGCGAGGCCAATGCAACAGCGAGGGCACGATTTTCAGGCAGTCTTCACATAGAGGACCTTGAAGCAGATTTGAAGCGAACTTGGGAAGCTCTGCGGGATCGAACCGTGACAGATAATGGTGCAGTTGACCTAAAAGAAATCGTCGAGCACTTGCGCGACCGCTCGCTTGAGAAAGGCCTCGAATCCGATGAGGCAGAAGCGGAGGCACAGGTCACTGCTCTGGTATCGTCGCTCTTCCTAACTCACCGAGGTTACGCGGATTTAACTCAGAACTCAGGCCGTGATGGCATGATTACACTCAAAGATCTCCACCCCGATAACGGTGATTTCGACGCCTTGACTGAGGAGATCAATCCTAAGCCTGAGCTGGAGGTGGCAGTCGATGTCTGAATCAGTTGAATTGTCAACCATACTCGAAGCGATTCTGTTCAGTGCTGGCCGTTCGATGACGGTTGAGGAATTGATGGAGCAGACTGGGATGACTCGCTCCGAGATTACAGGTTCTCTGAAAAATCTACAATCCACAATCAAGCGTCGACGAGATTCTGCGTTACAATTGACCGAGGTTGCTGGAAGGTGGATATTCGAGGTGCGTCCGACTCTTTCCATACATCTTCCAGAGTCGGTTCGCCCGGATGTTCCTGCACGATTACTTCCGGCCGCCGCTCTCATCGCTTACCATCAGCCGATGAAGCAGGCACAATTGGTCGACATGATTGGCACCAAGGCCTACGATAGGGTTCGGGAATTGGCGAATCTTGGCTTCATCGACAGACGTCGGGATGGCTTGACTCGCAGGCTGACAACGACACGTCGCTTCGCAGAGTACTTCGGTTGCCCAGATGTCGAATACCGAAAGGTCCGCGAATGGTTCCGTGCTGAGGCTGCTAAGGCCGGGCTGACAAGCGCTCAATTAGCCGCTTCTCTATCGAATGAGCAGATGACTATTGAGGAATTTTCCGAAGCCCCTTCCGAGGAAGCGATGGCGATGGAAGCGACCCAGGTCGAAGAGTGAATACGGACTCAGAGAGTCGCCGATTTCACTCGCCACGAACCTGTTTGAGAGCGGCTTCAACGGCAGCCATGGTGATTCGGTCACCACTTTCGCGAACGATAGAGACAACTGGCTCGATCTCTTCCGGCTCAGCGCCGGCGGTTGCAATCATGTTGCGCAGGTGGAGTTTCATGTGACCTGCTTGGATTCCTACGGTGGCTAATGCGCGTAGGGCTCCGAGGTTCTGTGCAAGTCCAGCAGCTGCCATTACCTTCGCGAGGTCGTCTGCGGACTTGATTCCCAACAGAGCGACATTAGCTTGAGCGCCAGGGTGGATGCGAATTGCGCCACCAACCAGACCGACAGCCATTGGAATCTCGATTGAACCGACGAGATTCCCGTCAGCATCCTTCTCCCAGTGTGTCATTGAACCGTATCGGCGCTCGTGAGCAGCGTAGGAGTGAGCGCCGGATTCGACCGCTCGCCAGTCTTGGCCACAGGCGATTGCCACTGGTGAAATTGCATTCATGATCCCCTTATTGTGCGTGGTTGCACGGAATGGGTCAGCTGCGGCGAAATGGTAGGCTTGTAGCACGCCGTTGATGACTTCCGCACCACGCACTGGATCATTTCCGGCATCAGACATTTCTCCTGGGGTGAAAGTCGCACTGACTCGAGCGAGCCTGTGGACTGCAAGATTGCTAATGATTCGCAGGATTACCGTTCCATTTGACAGGCTTTCGACGCGTGGCGCGATGGTTTCGGCCATGGTATTGACTGCATTTGCACCCATCGCATCTCTACAATCGACTAGGATGTGGACGATGACCATTGGACCGGACTCGGTGTCTATGATTCGTGCCTCGACATCTCGGCAACCTCCTCCGAATCTGACAAGGATTGGGTCAACATCATTGCAGGCTTGGATGAGTTCATCCTTCGCGGCAAGAATTGCGGCTTTGGAGGCCTCGGGATCTTCGCAGCCGACGACTTGGATTTGACCTATCATCACCGGTTCGGTATTGTTAGAGACGAATCCGCCGGTTGCTTGGCATCGCTTTGCCATATTAGAGGCGGCTGCGACAACACTGGCTTCTTCGACAACGAAGGGAATCAGGTAGTGATCTCCATCGATGATGAAGTTCGTCGCCACTCCGATTGGTAGTGAATATCGACCGATGACATTCTCTATCATTCGGTCGGCCGTACCTTCATCCAATTCTGCGTCCGCCCAGGCCTTGACCTGCTCGTCGGTCAGTCCGGCAAGCTCGGCTAACTTAGCGCGTCGCTCGGGTACGGAGAGCTTGTAGAATCCCTTCAATCGGCTGTTCTCAACAGGCATTGATTCACCAGTCCTCGCGACAGCGCTCCGGTTCTAAGCCCTTCGTGACTGAAAGGCCGGAAACGATGTCCTGAGGTCCACTCTCACTTTCTGTAAAGAATGCCGATAATGCGCCTTGATTGGGGGTGTGGTGGCGTCATTATGCCTCGGGGGCCTCTCAAAAAAGCGTTAATTTAGCCATTAACGCATCGTTAACGCATTGCGGAAGCGTTAGTAATGCGTTAATGGTGATGTATTAAAAACGCTTCATACAAAGCCTATGCTCCCAAATAACTCTATGAAAAACCCAATAAATGCGTTAAATCACGTGCGAAGAAGCGTGAGAACACGTGAACATTATGTACTCATGCGCCCGCGTACGTGATAATGGCCGAAGGGGCTCCAAGCATTCTCGATCTGCCTCCATTGCGAGGCAACCCCTTCGACCTGCGGCCGATTGAGCCAAGCCGTGCAGAATACCTAGTCGGCCGCGACAAACTTGTCACGGAGTGGAGAGAGCATCTGATTTCCCAAACTCCGAGGATGCTCCTCCTGGTCGGCGATAGAGGCTCAGGTAGAACTT
The DNA here is from genome assembly GCA_013329905.1 of Candidatus Thalassarchaeaceae archaeon. Lineage (GTDB taxonomy): Archaea > Thermoplasmatota > Poseidoniia > Poseidoniales > Thalassarchaeaceae > MGIIb-O1 > MGIIb-O1 sp8684u. The sequence continues at coordinate 25,239 of DUJH01000057.1, forward strand.
CACTGCTCAACGCCCTTGCCTCAACCACATCCCGCCGACCATACATCGGGCAGTTTTGGCCTGAGGGGGATGACCCAGTTCAGGGTGTAATCCATGAGTTGTCTGTGCATTTTGGGGGGTTCGAAGTCCCGCCTACGATGCAGCAGTCTTCGGATAGGATGGTGGAAGCTCTTGACAAAGAGAATGGAACTCTGCCGTTGATAGCCTTCGATTACCCTGCTAAAATCGATCTAAATTCGATGCTCAC
>DUJH01000057.1:25716-26067 GCA_013329905.1 Candidatus Thalassarchaeaceae archaeon
CAATTGGCTGGGTTAGATGATGAGGTTCTCGAGATGTTTGATTCGCCTCATCATCTTCAGAACCTCGATGAGAGGCAGATTCAGGTTCTGTCAAATCGTCGAATCGCCCGCTCAGCTAATCAGAAGTGGAACATTCGCCCGAATCTTTTGCAGGCGATAAAACAGCATTCTGATGGTAATCCTCGTCGTGTAATTCGATTATTGCGCGATTTGGTCGACGAGCGCCACAATCCGCAGGAAGGAGGGGTGCTCGAGCAATTGACAACATGGCGGGCGCCGCCAGTGCAGGATTCACCCCCAGTCGTGGCGGCTCCCGAAAAACCTCAATCTGTTGCAGAGACGATGGCAGAG
>DUJH01000057.1:26280-27006 GCA_013329905.1 Candidatus Thalassarchaeaceae archaeon
ACATCACTTCCTATGCTCAGAAGGAAGAATCCGATGAAGAAGAGTACGCAGAGGAAGAACTGGGTGAGGAGCCCGATGACCTCTGGGATGAGGGCGAAGAAGAGGAATTGGTCGATGAGGTTGCGGAACCTCCTACTTGGAATGATGAATTCGATGCGCCTCAGGACATTTGGGGCGTCGATGATGCGCCGGAATCGGCAAGTGAAGATGAGGAGAGCCGATTCCATCAAGCCGAGTCAGAATCACAACTAGAATCGGAGCCTGAACCTCGGGAAGAATCGACCGAAGAATATTATCAATTCACCGAAGATCCGGACTTCCTCTACATGGAAGAGGGTACTGAACCCCCTAACTCCTCGCGAAAAGGCGGTAATTTCGGTCACCTTCTCGGTCGAACCATCAGTGCCAACGACCGAATGCCAACGACTGGTGACAACACTCCAATCACCATCGCAGAACAACATCCCAGCCTTGTTCCGAAGGAGCCGAAGACCCCGGTGAGAGATATGGCTCCAGAGAGCGTCGAGGACGAAAAATCAGCTGCAAAGATCGATACAAGCGTTCGTACAGGAGAGGAGGAACATGTCTTCCACGATAATCAAGCGTTGTGGGTCGTCGATTCCGAGTCGATGTCTACACTGCCCGATCCGCGCGCCTACAAGCCACCACCGCAACAGCCAGAGCCGAAGGTGCAAGAATTCCAAACCGAGTGGTTCGTTGCTGAAG
>DUJH01000027.1:0-2659 GCA_013329905.1 Candidatus Thalassarchaeaceae archaeon
TGGTCACGCAGCCAATGCATCAAGGAAGTGGTGCCTGTCTTCGGCCCGCCGATGAGAAGTAAGTTCGGGGTCTGATTGTACCTGTGCAGACCTACCCCTCCAAGGTGTCGTGTCGGGGTGGTAGCCTTGAACGCCGCGCTGTTGAGGGGAATTCAATCACTGATCGCGGAAATGGGCGATGACGCGAGGTTCCTGCGATTCTGATGGTGAAATCTCAGTAAGGGATTCGATTTTGACGAAGCGGCGAGGTGTGCCATGACGGCTGCCGAAGTTGGAGAGAATGCGGTGTGTCGCTTCATCTTCATCGGCTGCGACGAGGTCAATCGAGAATTCCTGGTCAGTTCGTCCGTTGCGGAACGTACCGCTAGCTCGGTAGGCCTTCATGGCGCGGCCGACCCGAGGTCGCGATATAAACGCCACGAAAGGTAGTGGCCCGGAAAACCAGCGCCTACACGATACCAGTGCTCTGCCGGCGAAGTTTCCCTCAAGGTTCAAGAATGGACTGTTGGCGATACTTTGTGATTAGGATGAGCAATGGAGAGACGGGGGTCACCGAACCTGTCGAAGAGAATTCGATGGGGCGTGAAGAACTCTCTGCGCACCTTGCTGCTTTCCCAAAGGAACGTCTTGTTGAAGAAGTTCTCTCGATTTGGCACGAGTTGGGTGAGGTCGAGCGTGAATTGGCGATGGCAAGACAACGCGCTCGGGCCCTGGATGGTGAGTTGAATCAAACTCGATCAAAGTCTGGTGGCCGGGCTGATTTGGCTGAATTAGAGGAGCGTTTTCATGTCGCCGAAGCCCGGCGTGGGCAATTAGAAACCATGCTTGTAAACGAGCGAGAGCGGCGCCGGGATCTCGAGGAAGTTGTTGGAGAAGGGCGGATTGATGAGTTGCGGCGAGAGAATGCAGCATTGATTCGCCGAGAGGAAGAGCATTTGCTTCTGATTCTCGATATGGAAACGAAAATCGATCAATTACTCGCGCTTGTCGCCGATCTGCAAAAACAAGAAAGTTAGTTGTGGTTTCATGAGGTTCGAAATTCAATGCCCGAAGGGATGTAGGGAATTGAAATACAAATCTGAGATGACTCGTCCGTCAGTCGTCCTACTTCTGATAGGAGTATTTTGTCTCCTAATGTCAATCAGTTTCTTCTCTGGTGCTTCTGTTCGGGAAGATTCTCCGCTGACTAAGTTTGAAGTGATGTTAGGGCTCCTTGGTGTTAGCTCCGTTTGTATTTTCATTGCATTAAGATTAGAAAAATTAACACGATTGAAATGTGAAAAATGTCTTGGGGTAATGGTAGAATCTAAACAAATAGATATGTTGCTAAAAGGCAATGCAAATTATGTGCGCGAGAAACTAAAAACAGCAGTAAATAATAGTGAGTATGATTGTCCTGATTGTGAAGAAAAAATGAGGAAATTCGACCTCAGAATGAGCGATCCGGGAGGAGGGTCGGTTGGTACCCTGATCTTTGCCGCGATGAGGCCGCACAAAATTAAAGAAATTGATGGGTGTTTTGGTTGTGATTTAATTTGGCTTGATTCTGAGGAAGAAGGGCTTATTCAAGGATGGACTATTGTTCAAAGATGAATTAGGAATTCATTAGTGTGATGAATTCTGTCAGCACTCTTTGTAATTCATCCGCATCATCGAATGATTCTGTGAGATTACCTGTGATTATCCAATCAGCGCCGGCTTCGACCGCGCGCCTTGCTGTTGCGCCATCACGAATCCCCCCGCCAACAATCAATGTCAGATTGCATGACTCGCGCGCAGTGCGAATCAATCCAGGGTCTACTGGAGTGTCGGCACCGCTCCCCGCCTCAAGGTAGAGGAGTTCGAATCCGTAGGATTGGGCTGTCATTGCGTATGCTGCCGCCCTGTCGTTTTGGCCAGCTTCGAGTAAGTTCGCTTCTCCTACCACTCCTACCCGGCCGCCTGGTGCACATACGACGTACCCCATTGGTAGCGTCTCAACTCCAGCCTCTCGGATGAATGGAGCGCCTGACACCTGTTCTTCGATTAGAAATCGAGGCGTGGTGCTGTTCATCAGCATCATGAATGTGATTCCGTCTGCAGCTGGAGAAAGTGCAGCAGCCCCCGCTGGGAAGAGAACGATTGGAACTCTCCAAGAATCTTCGTTGAGATCGGAATCTTGGCTTGATGCCCAAGTGATGAGTTCTAGCGCTTCTTTGATGGCAACGACAGTGTTGTGCACATTCGCCATATCAGTGCCGGTCGAGCCTCCAACGAGCACCATTCTCGAGCCGGCCGAAACTGCGGCGACACAGCGCTTGGCCGCCATCTCGGGATTTTGGTCTGCTGGGTCGATCAGAATGGCGTGGCGGGCCCCGCCTGAGGTGTCGGCGACGTGCCTCAAAGTCGGGCCTGCCTCTCGGACCATGGCTCTGCGTGGCGATTGGGTGTCTAAGTGTTTCAGAGATATTAGGTCTCATAGAATGGTTGCCGCAAGCGCTCGCCCTCGCGATATTGCATCAAAGAGGGCAGTTCGTGGGTCTGCGCCCCTCCATTCCATGAGTTGTAACCACTTCCTCCCCTCATACTGGCTTGCCTCTTCCCCCTGCCACCAGATCTCAACCAAACCATCTGATCTACTTCCTTCGTAGGATGAATCCTTCATATCTCCATTATGCAC
>DUJH01000027.1:2849-3045 GCA_013329905.1 Candidatus Thalassarchaeaceae archaeon
AAACCAAGCATTGGATTCCGTTTCCGGTATAGGTGAGAGAAGGTGGTCAACAACAAGTTCTTGTTCTGAGGAAATGCCCGCTCCGGTAAGATGTAAGTGAGTTTTTACGGCTTCGTCCTCGATGGTTGTGCGAGTCCTCAAATGTAGTACTGCGCCCCTCTCAGATAGTTTGCTTGCTATTGATTTCTCAAGCCAA
>DUJH01000053.1:0-859 GCA_013329905.1 Candidatus Thalassarchaeaceae archaeon
TGAGGTATGCATCAATCATTGGGTCTAGTAAATTCTGACCCGAATTAGCTGCCTCGCGGATATTCGACAATTTTCTTTCGACAGTTTCAGTATCACGTTGATCTTTCATCTTAGATAATCTCAGAATTTGCTCTTGTGCCAATCCCGTATCGAGTGTTTGAGCAATTGAACTCTCGCTCTTCGCAGACTGGTGGAGATTAACACCAACAACTTCAGTTTGGCCGGATTCTACAGAGTTCAATTGATTCCACGCACTATCGTGAATCTCACGCTGTTGGAAGCCAGATATTACGCATTGTAATGCTCCGCCACGCTCATCTATCAACGCGATTAGTTCGCGCGCTTCAGCGTAAAGTCGCTGAGTCAATTCCTCTACGAGATACGATCCGGCAAGTGGGTCAACAGATTCTGTAATCCGAGTTTCATGGGCAAGAATTTGTTGTGTTCTCAGAGCTAATCTGGAAGATTCTTCTGTAGGTAATCCAATCGCCTCATCAAAGGAATTTGTGTGTAGGCTCTGTGTCCCACCCATGACGGCAGCCATCGCTTGATACGCAACCCTAACTGCATTATTCAACGGTTGTTGCGCAGTTAGAGTAACACCCGCTGTCTGGGTGTGAAATCTCAGTTTGGTAGATTTCGGATTGGATGGATTATACTTCTCAGTGACTAAGTCATGCCAAAGTGCACGAGCAGCCCGGAATTTTGATACCTCTTCGAAGAAGTCATTATGACAACCGAAGAAAAAAGACATGCGTGGTGCAAAATCATCGATATCTAGTCCCGCAGCAATAGCAGAATCTGTGTATTGAAGCCCATTTGACAATGTGAAAGCTAGTTCCTGAACCGCGGTGCAGCC
>DUJH01000053.1:1242-8497 GCA_013329905.1 Candidatus Thalassarchaeaceae archaeon
GCATACAGTGATGTTGCTGGGGCATTGATTGTCATCGATGTTGATACACTACCTAAATCAATCCCGTCGAAGAGAGTTCGCATATCATGGATACTATCGATTGGGACGCCTACTTTGCCGACCTCCCCTTCTGCAGACAAATGATCTGAATCCAACCCTAATTGCGTCGGGAGGTCGAAAGCCACAGAGAGTCCGGACTGTCCGTTTTCGAGAAGATCACGAAACCTTGCATTTGTAGATCCGGCATCCGAAAATCCAGCATATTGTCTCATCGTCCACATCCTGCTGCGGTACATATCGCTGTGTATTCCACGTGTGTATGGCGCCTGCCCCGCGGGGGGGTGACCAGTAGTTGGATGAGCAGTAGATGACAGTGAATCAGAGTCAGGATGAGATGCTCTATTCGTATGAAGGTGAGAATCAGAGTCCTCGGCCATCGAGCCTCTGAGATGAAGGCGAGGGATGAACTCTGTGCTTGAGTTGACGAAAATCAACGTCGAATGGTGTAATTGTCTACTACGGACAACAATCGTTCCGCTTGATTTGAATCAATTATCCCCTCTGCTTCCTTTTCATTTATGTATTGACGGGCATCTGCTGATGTTTGACGTTCCCCCTTAGCCCAAATTGTTCCTAGAAGGGAAGAACGGTGCTCCTCAGCGACATTAATCTCTTGTAAAAGTCCTCGGACTTCATACTTGTATTCCATGTGCCGCGACCTGTCCATCCGCCTCTCTCTATTTGCAGGCTGAAAACTTGGTTTCGGCCTGCGCCGACGCCGAGGAGGAGGGGGCTTAGCAGGAGTTGCCACCCCTTGTGTCTTCTTCTTGTCAGCGATACTTGCGTGTGCTCGAGCCTTCGAGGCTTCGATGATCTTTTTCGCTTTAGAACTAGTTTGATTCACTTGTTCTGGGGCCGATTCAGAATCGCTTTCTTGCACTGGTTGTAGCCCACGGGTACGGCGTTTAGGAGTGCCTAGAAGTTGTTCTTGGAGAATCTCTTTTTTCTCGATTTCTTCTTTTTCTTCAACCACGGGAGTTTCAGCAACAGTAGGAGGTGTTGCGGCCGGAACAGGCGCAGGAGCTGAGGCCGAGACTGGTTTGGGTGGGGTAGGTGTTGGTTTGGGAGTGGCTGGTGGAGTTGTAGTTCGCGCCGGCGTAGATGGTTTCCTAGACTCTGGGCGTCGAGGGCTTGGAGTGGGTTTCGAGGATCTGCCGCCTGAGCCTTTATTGAAGATGTTCTTCGGTTCGCTCTTCGGCTTCCTGCGTCTCTGCACTGGTGAATCTACCTCCTGTCCGTTCGCCGGACACCGCTTAGATAAGGCTTCGCAGTCGGATGTTAATCCCAAGTGACGACTGTGTGATCAGTTCTGAGTGATGGATTGACTTCGCTCTCAGTGAATGAAGTTGCTGCGCTTGTCTCCAGCATTCTCCTCCCAAGCTCTGCTATCATCGTACCATTGTCTACGCAGTATCTCTTCTCTGGCCAAGTTCCAATGCTTCCTCTCTGGTTGCACATGAGATTGGTCATTTCCCGTAACCTTTCGTTACAGGCCACGCCTCCACCCAGTAATAGTTCGTTTTTGCCCGTATGTGCGAGGGCCCGTTCGGCTACTTCTACGCATGCTGCGAAGGAGTGTTCTTGCAGTGACCAACAGACTGCTCCTAATTCATGTCCTTCGTTGATACGTTGCTGGGCTGCATTTAGGATGCCTGAGAAATTCAAATCCATGCCCTGAACACTGTATGGTAGTGGTATGTCGTCGACATCTGCATTGGGGTTGTTTGAGTGCCATTCTGAAGCGAGAATTTCTATTTTCGGGCCACCAGGGAAAGGGATGCCTTGATTTCGGGCGAATTTATCTAGCATGTTGCCGATTCCGATGTCAAGAGTTTCTCCTAGGACTTGATACCGCTCACCAGCCCTTGCTATGACTTGTGTATTACCTCCGCTGACGTAAAGGAGGACTGGGTCGTCACATCCTGTTTGGTTCCGTCCTATTTCGATGTGGGCGACGCAATGATTCACTCCAATTAGAGGGACTTTCCATAATTGTGACAAAGCTCTTGCCACTGTTGCCCCTATTCTGAGGCAGGGGCCTAATCCTGGGCCTTGGCTGAAGGCTATACCGTCGATGTCTGTCGGATTCAGACCTTCTGTTTCCATTAGTTGTTCGACTAGTTTTGGCGCTGCTATTGAGTGGTGATCTGCAGCCTCTCGAGGATGGATACCACCTTCTTTCGGGCGGAAGAGCGCGGAATAGGAGACCCCTGGTTCTCCTGAATTGCTTACAAGGCCGAATGAGAGGGTGTGCGCCGTACTCTCAACGCCGATGATGACCCCAGTCATGGGTTGAATGGACGGCAGACTACATATCAAGGGAACCGACGATGGTCAATCATGCGCCTATTGCTGTTGAATGCTGGCCCCATCGCTACGATGGCTTCTGGTGATTACACCAAACCTCTCGTCGGCGTTGAAATGGGAGATCGTGAATCCTTAGTGTCCGAGGGCGGACTAGGCATTCTTATTGAGTCTGGAATTGTTACTAAAATTGATGATTCGGAATCACTTGAGTCCGAATTTGGATCTGTAGATGTCAATGATTCTCTCAGAGTGGTTGATTGCGCTTCGCGTGCACTAATTCCTGGATTTGTCGACTCCCACACCCACTTGCTATGGGATGGAGATAGGGCGAACGAGATGGCATTGCGGCAATCAGGACTTTCTTACTCTGACATCGCCAGCCGTGGAGGTGGCATTATGAAAACTGTTGATGCTACAAGAAATGCAGACCTCAATCGATTGATGGAACTTGGTCGTAAACGGATTGCAAGGGCAGTATCTTTTGGGACCACTACTATGGAATGCAAAAGTGGCTACGGACTCTCACTGGATTCCGAATTGAGATTACTCAAGGCCATTGGCCAGCTGTCAGAAGAGTCGCCAATCGACATTCACCCTACATGGTTAGGCGCTCACGATTTTCCCAAAGGTGTGGAGACTGGCGATTATCTTGAGGAATTGATCAATGAGCAATTACCAGAAGTTGTTGAGCAGGGTATAGCGCGTTGGGCAGATGTATTTTGTGAGCCAGGTTGGTATAATCTCGAACAAACCGAAGAAGTGGTTACTGCTGCCGCCAATGCTGGTCTCCCATCGCGCTTGCATGTTGACGAGTTCGTTGACGGGGGGGGATTGGCATTAGCTGCCGAATTGGGTGCTGTTAGCGGCGATCATGTCGGATATTCTTCCGATGATGCACGAGCTGCCGCAAACGAGGCTAAGACAATGCAGACATTTTTGCCAGGGACGCCATATGTCCTAGGAAAAGATCTGGATTCCCCAGTGGAGCAGTGTCTGAATAACGAATGGAGGTTTTCTCTGGCCACTGATTTCAATCCGAATTGTCGAAGTCTCTCAATCCCATTCCTTGGTAGCCTAGCGACTCATAGACTCGGGTTATCTCCTATTGAGGCGCTTTCAGCCGTGACGCGTAATCCAGCGACAACCCTTGCACTTACTGAACAAGAAGAGGCCTTGGGGTCAATTCGCATCGGAGGGCGTGCAGATATTTTGATTCTTGATTCAGAATATGTCGACGGCTGGTGTCAGATGCCCGGAGACAATCCTGTTGCCACCACTATAGTTAATGGCACAATTGTAAAATCATAAATGATAATTTAATGATGCCTTTCAATATATTGTGTTTAGAATTATTTACTAGCCATTTTCAAAATATATGTCTACAATTTCCACCCCTCCATATTCTAATGGCAGTATATCTCTCCAAATACCGATTACTTGGTTGCCGATAACCACAGTTATCGGAAATCAATTCCTAGATGGAAACTAGTATAGGCTCGCAGTGTAGCGATTTCTCCAATATTCGATAAAATCACCCTTCACACCTATATTGAACGGATTGAAAGTCAGGGATGAGGTGTGGAGTGCATGGCGGACACAGAGACCGGGTTCTGCATGAGGTGTAAATCGTCGGTTGTGATAGCTGAACCAGTTCGTTCGACTATGGCTAATGGTAGGAATAGAGTATCTGGACTATGTAGTAAGCCAGGTTGTAAAGGTCGAATCTCGAAGATCGTCGGATGACCAAGAACTGAGTGGAGAGAATCATTCATTTGGGTGATGTCGGTGGGCGACTTGTTCTGGGCTCGTGGTCTAGGGGTTATGACGTCGCCTTGACATGGCGAAGATCGCAGGTTCAATTCCTGCCGAGCCCACCAGAATAAACATAACAGCATTTGTTGTTTTACATAGAGTAGTAGAGGCGGATCTTCCCCGCTCCCTTCTGTTTGATTCGTGTAATCTCAATTTGAGGTAATTGTGATAGATTATCGACATGAGACCCCGCACATGGACAGATATCGATTCCTTCGATATTGACAACTCGCATATGTTCTACATGTGAAGGTAGTCGTTCAAGAATACGTGAAACGAACGACCTGTTTCTAACTCGATCATCTGAAAGAATCTCGTCAGCAGTCCAATTAGCTACCGAAACACGTGTATTTGTGCCTAATATTTCATTCACATTATCTTGGATAACTTGTTGTGTAAATTTTGTTTTATCTTCAAAAAGTAAATCAATCCTTGACTCCTTTTTGCCTAATTGATTACCTACGGTCGTTGCATCCCACAATTCGTTAGCCATAGCGGAAACAATATGTTGGGCTGTGTGAGTGATAGCTAGTGAGTTTCTCCGGTCAATGTCAATGGTACAGACTAACTCTTGCCCTATTTCGAAAGTTGATACATCATTAATTGGATGATGAATTAACTCTCGAGCGTGAACTTCGCTGAAATTTACTGATATTCCTTGGCTAGACAATGTCCCTGTATCTCCAGGTTGCCCCCCTCCTTTTGGATAACAGAAACTTTGGTCGAGAATGACAGAATCTCCAGTTATGGATTGAACTCTGCTGCTGAATGGTTGAGGATTGATTCCAGGATGGTTCTGGAGATGTAATCTCTCCTGCATTAAATCCCCTCATAGATCGTGGAGCAAACCGAATCTTAATTCCAATGCGAGACCATCTGATACTTCGGATAGCGATTGGTCATGGTCTAGAGTAGGAATCATTCCATTTATTGTTGAAAATATAGAACTAACCCCTGCGCCGGGAGTCTCAGAAATATTGCGCAAGCAACCAATAGCCGCAATCAACTCATTCGCGATAACGCGAGATAGCATCTCACAGCAAGTCAGAAGCCGATGACATGCGGTGGCACCCATGGATACGTGATCTTCTTTCTCCATACTGACGGAGATATTTGTCGTAGAGGCGGGATTAGCCAAATGATGCAATTCCGCTACACAAGCAGCCGAGACATACTGAACAATCATCAGACCGCTCTCAAGTCCCTCTTCCACGGCAAGGAAGGCCTTCTGACCACTCCATTGAGGATTCATTAGAAGATTCGTTCTGCGCTCAGAGATTGAGCCCAATTCATGGGCGCAAACGGCAAGGTTATCTGCAATTATTGCAAGGTTTTCTCCGTGAAAATTCCCTCCACTGATAACTTCAGATGTACCATCTTCAGCAATGAAAACCAAAGGATTGTCTGTAGCAGAATTTAATTCAATTTGGAGCGTTTCACGTGCTTTTTGTAGAGAATCAATTACGGGGCCATGGACTTGAGCCGCGCAACGGAGAGAATAGGCATCCTGAACACGATCACAATCAGCATGTGACCGATTGATATCTGAGTCGGCGAGTAATGCGGAAATACGCGCAGCACTGATTGACTGACCCCTATGTGGTCGTGCTGCATGAATTCGAGAATCAAATGCTTTGTGAGACCCTTTAATTGCCTCGACGGAACAAGCAGTTGCACAATCAGCTGAGAATACCAGTGTCTCAAGTGTTGAAACGGCTTCAGAGAGAAAGGTACACATCTGACTGGTCCCGTTAATCAGAGAAAGGCCTTCTTTCGCTTGTAGAGATACAGGGCTACTCTGTATCTTATCAAAAGCATCTGAAGCTTCAATTAATGTCCAACCCTCTTCATCTTCTATCAAGAAATCACTCTCACCTACTAGCCCCATAGCTAGATGTGAAAGCGGAGCGAGGTCGCCAGAAGCACCGAGTGAGCCGATTCTAGGCACCGTTGGAGATATGCGAGCATTGACTAATTCAAGCATGGTTTGGACAACTTCTACTCGGATACCAGAATTTCCAACAGCGAGAGAATTTGCCCGAATAGCCATCATCATGAGAACGTGCTCTGGCGACATCAATTCCCCCACTCCACAAGCATGACTACGGATGAGATTCAACTGTAGTTTCCCAAGATCCCCGGAGTTGATTTGTACACTTGACATTGCTCCAAATCCAGTGTTGATGCCGTAGACTATTTTATCCGAATCAAGAATATCTTCTACTGCTTTGCGGGATGCTTGCATTCTTGTTATTGCCTCATTGGAGAGGGAGGCAGTAGCCAATCCATCTCGAATCAGGGTCAACGATTCGATGGATAATGTGCGGCCATCAATCAGTACCTGGGAAGCAGTCATCTAATCACGTCCTGTGTCTGCTGCTATTCAAGGGGTAGGTCGTTACAAGAGATTGTCGAGGATGTCCGAGGAGACAAGATTTGGGACAGTAACATCGAGATTATCGTTTGCATTCATAGCACGTTGAATTGAGTCTATAGCGCCATGATTTCGTGCCCATGCGCGCCTTGCTATGCCATTATTCACATCCCAAGAGAGCATTGAATCTATATTCTCCGAACTCTTTTCTGACCCGTCTATCAACATACCAAATCCTCCGTTGATGACTTCTCCCCAACCCACGCCACCACCATTGTGCAGGCTTACCCAAGTTGCGCCTCGAAATGAGTCCCCGACAAAATTCTGAACTGCCATATCGGCAGTAAACATCGACCCGTCACGGATATTTGCAGTTTCCCGATATGGGCTATCTGTCCCAGATACATCGTGGTGATCTCTGCCTAATACGATCGGTGCAGTGATTCTGCCATCTGCGATGGCTTCGTTAAAGGATTGGGCGATTTTTCGTCGGCCTATTTCATCAGCATAGAGAATCCGAGCTTTACTACCAACGACGAGGGCGTGTTCATTTGCCTGATCGATCCATCTAATATTGTCTAGAATCTGTTGTTTGATATCGTCTGTAGCAGATTCTGACTGTCCCTCAAGAATTTTTTTTGCGATAGCATCGCTAATCGCTAAATCCTCTGTTAAACCAGATGTGCAAACCCATCGGAAGGG
>DUJH01000053.1:8670-14660 GCA_013329905.1 Candidatus Thalassarchaeaceae archaeon
CACTCAATCGATTTACGACATCCGCGTGCTCCCGCAGTGTTCTCTGAACCTCCTTAATGAAGAATGAGTGGTCGGAATTCATCAATTCAAGCGCCTGTCCATGAGAATACCCAGTAGGGATGTAACCACCAAGCCAAGGATTATGCAAGCTGGTTTGATCACTGCCCAAATGCGGAATTAAACCTACTTCATCTAGTGCGTTCAACAAATCCACGATATTTCCAATGTAGCCTATAGAAACCGCTTCTCCAACAGACATGGCTTGCCTAGCCCTTTCCAGTACGATGTCGATATCCGAATGTAACTCAGAAAGCCATCCCTGTTCATGCCTTTTCTTAGCAGCATGAGCGTTTGTCTCAGCAATTAGGCAGACTGCACCTGAAATCACGGCTGCTTTCGCCTGTGCGCCTGACATACCACCAAGTCCTGATGTTACGAATAGGACTCCTGCCAAACCGTCAGAACCAGTATGCCCGAGGTATTTCCTCGCGGCGTTTAGGATCGTTATTGTAGTCCCGTGGACTATGCCTTGAGGGCCGATGTACATGTAGGAACCAGCCGTCATTTGACCGTATTGCGATACACCTAGTGCGTTGAATCTCTCGTAATCCGTTTTGGTAGAATAATTCGGTATTACCATACCATTTGTAATGATGACGCGAGGAGCATTTTCATTCGATGGGAATAATCCTAATGGGTGTCCTGAATACATAGCTAATGTTTGATTTGAATTCATTTTCGAGAGATATTGCATAGTCAGAATATATTGCGCCCAATTCTGAAACACAGCACCTGTTCCGCCATAAGTGATCAAATCATACGGATATTGAGCTACTGCTGGATCGAGGTTATTCTGAATCATCAACATAATTCCTCGTGCTGATTTACAATTTCCAGGATAATCATCGATATGTCGCGCGAACATATCGTAAATCGGGCGGAATCGATGCATCGTGATATGGCCTTCAAGGATTAATTCATCCATGAATTCAGTAGCGAGTTTCGTATGCCATTCCGGAGGAAAATATCGCAAGGCATTCTCAACCGCTAGAAGTTTTTCTTGTTCACTGAGTACCTCGGGCCTAACAGGTGCCCTATCGATTGAAGAATCGAACAAAGGCATCGGTGGAAATTGCAATGGGATACCTTGTTTGACCAATGACCCGAATTTCTTGGAATCCATCTAATCACCATTGATTTACATTCTGTTTCCTACAATCTTGATGATTTCTGCATGGGAATTAGTCACACTTTCTAGAATCTGATTTATCTCAGATTCGAAATCGCTCGATGCTTCCCCCAACGATCCCAGATTTATTCTGACATTGAGTGCAGCAGCATTGGTAGCTGCTAGAACCATATATGCCGCTGAGCCAGCATCTGTGATTGCATTTCCATTTCCATCAGAGGCCAGTGGAGATAATGAATCCATAACTTTCAAGCAAAATTTAGCGATATTCAGAGGTGACTTTGCTGCCTCATAATTCGCTGAACGAATCGCTCCTTTTCGTAATGCAATTTCCTCATCCTCTTCCTTAGGTAGTCGATAAGCAGCCATCACTGCATCGAATGCATCACAATCCGCTTGGGCCATATCTAATGCATCAGCTGTCCATGTATGTGATTCAGCAAGGAATGATTCGGCTGAAGCATGGCCAGAGGCCCACTTATCCCGTCCCACGGTCAATGCGGCAACCATTCGGGCGAGTGCTATGCCATGACTCAAAGCAAGTGCCGCAACAGCCCCTCCTCCTGGCGTGGGAGATGAGGACTCTATCGAGGCAAGAACGGTATTGTATCCATCATTCATTCAATCACCCAATTGATTAGTAATAGCCCATTCAATAATACGAGTTTGAGGGTCAAATTCGGCTAGGTAATCCAAACCCAGACCATCTATTGCTGCTTGCACAAGAATTAGGTCATCAGACTCGGATTCACTTGAGTACCAATGTCCCGAATCTAACATGGCTTCAAGGGGCACAAGGCCTACTAATTCACTACCACATAATTCCACGCCATGGTCAGCACAAATTGATTTGACGCATTCAAAGGCTACATGCATAGGAGTGATGGTATGATTCTGCAAATTCATCGATACTTGGCAAATATTGTGACTCGGTAATGGCACACCCATCCCCTGTACAGCGTCTAACATACCCCGTGCACGAACCTTCTCTCCTGTTGCACTTTTGATTAGTCTGCCACTTGTTCGAACCAAAGATCCTGCAGCCTTTGAGGCAACAGGAGTCGGCTCGTCAACATTGACATTGTAAGCCACTAAAACTGGTCTGACACCGACAGCAACTGCTCCGAATCTTTCCTCAACACCCCCCCAATTCCCGGACCAAGAATCAGGCATTCGGGTTGTCTCATCATCCCACTTTCCACCCGTGAATCTTGCTTCAAGACCTTCATATTGACCACGTCTGAGTTTAGCCAATGAACTCCTGTTTGCACTGCTGGCGGCATCCCCATAGAAGAATACTGGGACTTCACCGTTCAATTGGTCCGAGACGAAATTTGCTGCAAGAAGACAATCCTCTTGTGTATCTGGACTGATTGGGACGAATGGACATACATCTACTGCTCCCATGCGCGGATGATTTCCGGAATGCTCGCGCATGTCGATAAGATTCGCTGCTGCCCGGATAAGAGCGAGTGCAGCATTAGCGGTAGGTTTCCACTCTCCAGCTAGCGTGATTACAGTGCGATTGTAATCTGGATCCGGTTCACAACCTAACACCGCAACACCCTCAATCGAGGCGGCGGCGGCTACCACTGAATCGATGATATCTTGGTCGACACCTTCACTGATGTTGGGTACGCACTCAATCCAACGTGCAGACATCGTATTTTGGACCGGTCAAATGCTGATGAGCGTTACCATCAACCATACAGACCTTCGTGATTGCTTCGTATCGGGTCTTTACGATTCTTCTCAATGATTTCATGAGCCGAATTCAAGTCATGTTTACTCAATGATCTCCGATCTTCTTCTATTGTAATCATACCTGCTTCCATAACCATAGATTTTAGTTCAGCACCGCTGAATCCTTCGGTTTGACGCGACAATACTTTCAGATTTACATCCGCGTCAAGTGGTGTTGACCGTGTCATAATTTCAAGGATAGATTGTCTCCCTTCTTGGTCCGGTAATCCTACCTCTATGATTCGGTCAAACCTCCCCGGCCTCAAAAGTGCCTTATCCAATAATTCTGGACGGTTTGTAGCCGCAATCAATTTTACCTGATCATTAGAGTCAAAGCCGTCCATTTCAGCGAGTAATTGCATTAATGTACGCTGAACCTCCCTATCTCCTGAAGTCGAAGAATCCAAGCGCTTGGAGCCGATAGCATCAATTTCATCTATGAAAATAATCGAAGGAGATTTCTCACGGGCCATATCAAATAATTCTCTAACCATTCGCCCCCCCTCTCCGATATATTTCTGGGCTAATTCAGAACCAACGAGACCGAGGAATGTTGCCTCAGTGGAATTCGCTACAGCCCTAGCCAACATAGTCTTCCCAGTACCTGGAGGTCCAGTCAATAGTACGCCTTTGGGTGGCACCAAACCCATCGATGTAAACGCCTCAGGTTTTTGCAAAGGGAGCTCGATGGCCTGACGTAGAGACTTCACTTGTTCTTCCATGCCACCAATTTCGTCGAAAGTCGTAGTTGGTTTTTCGAGATTCTCAGTTGATGATACAAGAGGATCCCACCCCTCACTAAGGACATCGACAATTGCCAATGTATCTTGATTCAATGTGACTCTTGCACCAGGTTTGAGAGTTGAAACATCAAGTCGTTGATTTACCGAAACCTGGAAGATTGTACCATTTGAACTACGGACGACCGCTTCGTCACCAACCATATCTTGGACGTGCCCGATGATGAAAGGAGGTTCTTTCAATGCTCGAATTTCATCATCGAGTCTATTTACTCGCTTCTTGAGTTGATTACATTCATTTTCAAGGAATAATTTCTCAGTCAACAATTGTTGAGATGTAGTAGATAATTCTTCGAATTTTAGAAGTAATTCTTTCAGAGAAGATTCTTCAGTTCTAAATTCGTCTTCCGGAGAACCACGATCTGATGCCCCACTTGAACTGCTCATCATTCGACGTACAACCTTACTTGCTTTCACACTTCTCCCACGAAGATATGATGTCGTAGGACTGCCTCGGACGTTCTGTGGGAATCTGTGAATTGTGTGGTTCAGACCGCGTTGGTGTCCATAGAACACGTGCCTCGGGTGCATCTGTGGAGGCCTGTTCCCGCTGTATCGACCGCCTCGGTCTCGAATTGCCTCCAACTCGCTCACCACCCTCAAAACAACCGTCTCAAGCCCGCCCTCGCCGTAACAAGCAGAACGACATTATGGCCAAAGGTGAGAAAGAACTCGCCTCAAACTTTCATCAAAGAATCCGTGAAGCTCGTAAGGAAAAGGGATGGGATCAAAGAGAATTCGCTAGGCGAATGAACGAGCGGTTGAATATCGTTCAGCGCACCGAAAATGGAAACCGTCCTACGGATGCGCTGCTTAAGAAAATTGAGAAGGTATTAGGCATCGACCTCTTCGTCGATGTTGAGCCAACAAATACTCGATCGGTTAGTTCATCTGGATCTCGAGGGATGACTATTGGTGACGTTTACGACGACCTCCTTTCACGGAGGGAATGAATTGGATGATGTGCCCTTACACGTGATTCATCTAGAACAAGACGATCCCAAAAAATGCACATCCCGCCGAATGCAACGTTTTGGGCATTGTCGAATGCATACTGATATTCGTCGTTCGCCAAAACGAGGCATACTCCTCGATCCGCTTGCAGGTCGCTTACTAGGGCCCGACGATCGGCCTAGTATAGAACGTGGGGGAGCATTAGTCGGGCTAGATTGTTCATGGAAACAAATCGATGAATCAATAGAATATCTCAACAAACGAACACGCCTCAATGGACGAACATTACCAGTGGTTTTAGCTGCCAACCCAGTGTCATGGGGCAAACCAGGGCGCCTCTCAAATGCCGAAGCATTTGCAGTAAGCTTGGTTCTTCTAGGGCGCTGGGAACAAGCGCGTCGAATCATGCAGCCATTCAGTTATTCAGACCAATTTTTCCAATTGAATGAACAACCATTGGAAGCATATTCGAATGCAACGACAAATATTCAACTTGCTGAGCTGCAGTGGGAATTCTTCGATAAACCGGATTCTGAGTAATTCAACGTACTTCAGAACCAGCGTCGATGGACGAATCGGTAGTCAGAAGAGTGACTTTTCCTGAATCATCCTCTGCTGCTAACATCATTCCTTCTGACATTATGCCTCGCAACTTCCGAGGTTTGAGATTAGCTACAAAGACTACGTTTTTTCCAACCAAATCTTCAGGCGTATAGTGCAACTTTAGCCCTGCACAAACGGTTCTAGTTGAACCGGGAGAATCCTCGATTGTTACAACGTAGAGTTTGTCAGCATTCGGGTGATCCTCTACAGAAAGGATGCGGCCAGTCTTCATTTCGACTTTCAAGAAATCTTCGAACTCGATGTAATTCACTTCCTCTTGTTGTGATTCGGCGACACTCCCCTCATTCTTGAGGATTTCATCAAGGTCGAGTCGCTGGAAGAGTGGGTTAGGTTTTGTGTCGTTCCACCTCAGTTCAGCCCCAAGGTCGTGCGCAGTATCCCAAAGTTGGTCACCAGCCTTACCCTCTTCGCCAAGTTGCTCCCATAAGCGCTCAGCCTGGAAAGGTAGGAATGGCGCCGTTAACACAGCTAGAGCACGGCAGGCTCTCCAACATGCTGCAAGAGCACTCAGTGATTCACTACGATCCGTTGAATCATCAGCGCTAAGATATTTCCATGGCGCGGCATTTTGTAGGTATCCATTTCCAGCTTGTGATATGTTCATCACATGGCGCAAGGCTTCCTTGAAGCGCTGCCTCTCCATTGACGAAATCGCTTCGCGAATACATTCATCGATCTTT
>DUJH01000053.1:14847-18256 GCA_013329905.1 Candidatus Thalassarchaeaceae archaeon
CCTGAGTTAGCGAATTGACTCAGGGGATTACCGCCGTCGTTTGCTAAGCGATGAGTGAGAGTCATAACGCGATGAACGAAATTCCCATAATTTCCGATCAATTCGTTATTCACCCGTTCGACATAATCTTCCCATCGGAAATCTGTGTCGTGACCCTCAGGCATATTGATTGTCAGATGATATCGCAAAGAATCTGGATCATATCTTTCTAGGAAAGAAGGAAGCCATACCCCGTGTTTTCTGGATTTACTGAATTGCCCACCCTGCAGCATCAAATATTCATTTGCTGGAACATTGTCTTCAAGATGAAGTTGCTTCGATTTATCCCGACCTTTGTTGAGACCCATCAAAATCGCAGGCCAAATTATAGTGTGGAATGGGATGTTGTCTTTACCCATGAAATACAGATGTTTGAGACTCTGACCTTCCTTTTCAATCCACCAATTCTCCCAGGCATCATCACCCTCAATATGCTCACCAGCAAATCGCTCTGCCCAGATTCTCGCACATGTGTAGTAACCTTGTACTGCCTCGAACCAAACGTATACTCGCTTGCTATCCCACTCTGGATCATCAAGTGGAATCTCAATACCCCATTGCATGTCACGAGTTACTGCTCTAGGACGCAAACCCATTTTCAGCCAATTTTGAGTCATTGCCTTGACATTTGGTTTCCAAACTCGTTGACGAATCTGAGAGTGCTCTTCTAAGTCCTGCTGAAACAAATCCAACCGGTAAAACAAGTGCACTGTATCTCGAACTTCAATTGCTGCTTCAGGATTTGATTTAGAGCGTGGATTGTTTAGTTCACTAGCCTCATATGTCGCCCCACAGGCATCGCACTGGTCACCACGAGCATCATCCTCACCACATTGTGGACATTCGCCAACTACGTACCTATCAGGAAGAAATCTCACACCTCCCTCGGACTTAACCTCACAATATTGCTGCATAGTTTTCTTCTGCAGTAATCCTGCATCATTCAGTTGAATGAATATGTCTTGAACCAATTCTTTGTGGCGTGGATCTGTAGTTCGATTATACAAAGCGCCACCGAATTCAATCCCGCGCGAATCAACGTGATTATCCCACGAACAGCCTAACCCAGCCAGCGCGCGCGAGTTAATCTCATGAAATTCATCAACAATAACTTGAGGGGCGACACCTCGTTCTTCAGCGCTGACAGTAATCGGAGTCCCATGCTCATCCGAGCCACTGCACATCAGTACGCGACGGCCTCGAGCACGCTCGTACTTGTATTGAATATCGGCGGGTAAACTATTCCCTGCAACATGACCAAGGTGTAGGGGCCCATTGGCGTAAGGCCAAGCCATGAATATCGTCGTGTATTCCACGTAATGGCCTCCAAACCCGCTCTTGGTTGCGAATCTGTCCTACAACCACATATTTATGTCTGCGTCGCTCGCAATGACTCCGGAGCACGTATTGCTGTGACACACCGCATACCTTTCTTCAATCCAGATTCAATTCTGAATCTAGGGGTGATTATCTCTTGAGTTGGACACTATTAGTCGCCTACGCTACTTTAGCAATTGGAGTTTCATTTCTTTGTAGTATCCTAGAAGCTGTATTACTATCCACATCCCGTGGACATGTAGTTGGTTTAGCGGAAACTCATCCTAAAAGCAGTCAATTATGGATAGGTTACAAGGATGATCCCGAAAGGCCACTTACAGCTATTCTAACACTCAATACAATAGCACATACTGTTGGAGCACTAGGTGTAGGTGCAGAGGTAGCCAAAATTTACGCAAACGATGATGAATTGGATTTTTACATGGGTATAGCATCCGCATTATTGACATTAGGAGTGTTACTATTTTCGGAAATCCTGCCGAAAACTATCGGGACATTATACTGGCGTAAGTTGACAGTATCGTCTGGTTACCTCCTCAAATCATTAATCGTATTATCCTGGATAATAGTCAGACCTGTTGAAATGATACGGAAGATGTTGCCAGCGGTCGAGACTGAGACCGTTACTCGAGATGAGCTTTCAGTTCTGGCTGATATCGCCGAGGAATCAGATATCATCGAAGAAGACGAAGAAACTGTCATTCATAATCTTCTGAAGTTGCGTGATATCGAAGTTCAATCCATCATGACTCCTCGAGTAGTGATGGATTGTGTTGAGGTCAATGAAACTGTAAATCAGGTCATGGCACGAATTCCAATCATGGTTTACGGACGTATGCCCGTATACGAAGGAGAAATCGACAACATCCGTGGGCTTGTTCTACGCAGTGAGATTCTTCGCCGTGCAGCCGCTGATGAATTCGAGTGGAAGATGATCGACATGGCCAGGAAAATCGTGGCTTGTCGTTACGATGACTCTGTTGACAAGGCACTCGACATTTTGTTAGAGAATAAGGTGCAATTGATGGTAGTACGTGATGAATTCGGTGGAACCGTTGGCTTGGTAACAATGGAAGACGTCATTGAGACACTTCTAGGTGTCGAAATCGTCGACGAAGAAGACCTCGAAGCCATCGAGGGGGGCGTTGCACACGAGAACCTCAGGGAGCTCGCTATGATGCGTAACGCGAATGGCGATGAAGACGAGTGACATTCAAAGAAAGCAACGTTGGTTTGAGAGCATTGGCTCCGGCAATCAGACGTTTATTGACGTCATACAGTCAGTATTAGGGAGACTTTTCTTCATCAGATAGCCAGCCCTTCGACTCAGTGAAGTCACTAATTGATTCGAGGCGCTTTAGCCAGCCCTTCGCTTCTGTAGACTTGGTGGTACGGACGAGCCAAACACCACCAAATACGGTATCCCAGAGTCCAAGTTCTCCACGAAGCTTGTACATGATGTAGTCAAGAAGTGGCGGTATAAGCATAAGAATCCCGATAGCGCTGAAAATCTGGCCTCCTGTGGTTTCCCCGAAGCCCTTGTTACTCATTACAACTGAAACCGCCCAAAGGCCAATCAGGATGAATAGTGTGGTCAGACCTTTCAAAGAAAAGTAAACCCAAATTGGCGATTCCCCTCGGGTATTGACATAGCGTGTGCGGCTAATCCAATTCCCCATAGATCGACCACCGGCATAGGCGGGCATGAACCAGAGATTGAAGATGATAAGCCCGAGACCCAGTATAATCAATGGCGTTGGATTGAAGTTAGAACCCCAAGATGTTATGCCAATCAGCGGGATTGACCAACCATAACTAACGAGGAAGTCGACAATTCTCCGAGTAAGACGCTGTCCGCGAGTTGCTACTTCAAAATCAGAAGGTAATTCCTTCTTGACCCTCGGTGCGCGAGGCTTTATCTCACGGGTTTTCTTTCCCCGCTTCTTCTTTTCAGCACGCTTTGCTTTCTTCGCGGTCTTAACCGGTTCAGCACGCTTTGCTTTCTTCGCGGTCTTAACCGGTTCAGGAGCAA
>DUJH01000053.1:18265-20406 GCA_013329905.1 Candidatus Thalassarchaeaceae archaeon
TCAGGTTTCTTTGGAATCTTTGTTACTGGCTTTTCATCTTCAGTAGAGATGTTTCCTGCTTTTTCTAAAAGTCCCATTTTTTCACTCTCCGTAGATTGTACCCATTTCTTGGAAGACTCCGAACCCTGGGGACTGCACGAATTCCTTTACCATATCGNNCGGTCTTAACCGGTTCAGGAGCAATAACTGGCTCAGGTTTCTTTGGAATCTTTGTTTTCGGTTTTTCATCTTCAGAAGAGATGTTTCCTGCTTTTTCTAGAAGTCCCATATTTTCATTCTCCGTAGATTGTACCCATTTCCTGGAAGACTCCGAATCCGGGGGATTGCACGAATTCCTTTACCATATCGTCTGGAAGTTCGCCTAAGACCCGATTTATCATCTGGAAGAAACTACTGCGGTCATCTTCACTCGTACCCTCAGGATCCGAACCAACCGACTCGAAAAGTGAGAAATCGTCTGAGGCTACGAAAGATTCTACGAATTCATCAGGCATACCACCTAGGAGGTCATTCACCACACCGAAGAATTCAGCAAAGTTATCTTCACCGGATGAATCTTCATCCAATGATTCTTCATCACTTTCTTCTTCAAATTCCTCATCCGGTGGAGAAATTAGTTCTACAGTCGGCTTGATGTCGCGCATGTCCTGTTGTTGCTTCTTCCTAAGAACGATAATCTCGCGATCGAGTTCGGAACCAAATCGATCCGAGAATCGATCGAGAAGAGTACCAACCTCGCCAGTCGCGATTCGATCAATGTGACCATACATCTGATCTCGTTTTTCAGTAGCTAGAGCCGGATTTTCACTCTTTCTCCGTTCCCAGGCTGATTGAAAATCATCGTCTTCCGGCTCGATTGAAGCCGATGAATGCAATGCTTCAGGTTCGGGTAAAGAAATACCAGGGGGAATCGGAGGGGCTGGCAAGGGTGGCATCTCTGGAATATCCATATTTAGTGATGAAGAGGGGTGTAGTGGAGGGGGTATTGACAAGCCTGGAGGTAGCGGTGGAAGTGGGAAATCATCAAAGGTATCATCTTCTTCATCCGACATTCGCCAACCTCCTTACCTCTCCGGTCCACTAACCGCCATTATTCAACATTCTGTGGATTGGATATAACAGCAGCCTACTCATTCAGGTAATTGTCGCGCCCAACCCTTCAAACAAAGAAAAGTGCACATGGCATCATTAACGCTGTAAATATCCCCAGTCCCTCCCGAAACTTCGAGTTCGCCTAATCTTGCTGTTATGTCATCTCGTAAGAGTTCTACACGAGCATCGGCGCCTCCTTTGAGCGCAATAGCCTCATCGAGAGGGCGGAATGGATTGGACCCGTCAGGGTCAAGCCGTTCGAATGGAATTTCCGTTACCCGAAGCCCACACTTACCATGTAAGCTACCTAAATGACGGATGACTCGCTTAACATCAACTGTAACGTTCTCATCAGTCTCCCCAGCCGTCCCCAAAACCACGGATCGATCACCCTTCACAAGATCCCAAAACGCAGGAGTTTCTTTTCCAAATACCAAGAGCGAATAATCACTTCTCAATCTCTCAATTCGCTCCGTTGATGTGCTAGATTCAGCGAGCGATTTAATTCGCGCCTTACTGACGCCAGTTTTCCCTCCTCTTTTCCTCGTGGAATTACCATTTAAAATTCCGTGGAATTCACCCATTATCGCTGTGCTACCAGACTCTTTCTCAGCAATAATACGCAATTTATCTAGTACACTTTGCATTCCAACTTCAATGCGGTCCCTCCAACCACTTTTATTTCCGGATAAAACCGCATTGACTTCCAAACCTTCTCCTCGAATATAATTGACAATCTCTCTTCTAGCATTAGAATCCATACCCATCAAAGCGGGATCTCTGACATGAATGTGAAATCCTCTGTGACCCGAGAATGTGAATTGTGCAAACTCTCTCTTCATATTGAATTCGGGTTCTAAAAAGTCATTCCAAAGGCTCCATGCCTGTTCGTGAATCAATTCTAACATACCTGGGAAATCTGCATCGGAAACTCCTGGAAGATGATCACCATCAAGGTCGAAAATTAAATCCGCCCCCCTCCAATCCTTGTCAATCATTTTTCGTTCCATTGGGTGTCGATAGTAAGCAGTACTGTGGAAACATGAATG
>DUJH01000053.1:20636-24344 GCA_013329905.1 Candidatus Thalassarchaeaceae archaeon
GGTTTATCCCCCCAATGAATGAACATCCATTCTCGATTCCTCAAGCGAGAAGGAGTCCACAAGTCATCTTTTGAAAGAGACCCGTAAAATCGAGAGAATCGCAGGGCATACCTGCTCCAACCTTCCGACACGAACACTATACGCAGAGGGAGGCTGATGAACTCGACCCTTTGTCTTCCAGTGATTCCCGATAGGATCCTGGAGAGTTTCAATCGAGGTTTAGGTGCTGAACTTCCTTTCCTTCCGTGGCTGGCTCTGCCCCTGTCTTTTCGATATAGGCTTCGAAACAAACGTATTCGCTATCGAGGATAATTGCTTCAGCGAAAGTCAACGCCTTGCCAGTGACTGCACATACAGGACCTAATTGACCTGAGGCTGTGGAGAGTTTCGATGCGTCGGGCATGACTTGGTGCGCTCGATATTGCTTCTTGATACTTACCTCAGTTCAAGTTGAACGAGCAAAGCGATTTTGAAGTAGGTTCCATTGCCGGCCAATATGGAGCAAGACGGAATTCATATTCGGGTCGGACATTCTCCGGATCCGGATGATGCCTTCATGTTTCACGCCCTAACAACGGGTGCTTTCAAAACACCCGGTAGGACCTACGAACACGTTCTTTTAGACATTCAAACACTGAATGAGAAGGCGTTGACCAAGGAATACGAAATCTCAGCTGTCAGCATACATTCCTTCCCACGTATTGTCGATGATTACGTCTTGATGAATTGCGGTGCATCGATGGGTGAAGGATACGGTCCAATGTTGATTTCTAATTCGCCGATTGATGAGATGGAGGCCAAGACGCGCAAGATCGCCATCCCTGGACTCGATACCTCAGCATACCTCGCACTAAGACTTGCGTGGGGTGAAGTCGAAGTGGAGGTGGTTCCCTTTGACGAGATTCTCCCGGCTGTCAAAGAAGGAATCTACGATGTTGGATTGATAATTCATGAAGGCCAATTAACTTGGAAAGATGAAGGAGTTCATCTCGTACTTGACCTCGGAGTATGGTGGAATGAGAAGACTGGACTTCCACTACCACTCGGTGGAAATGTGGTGAGGCGAGATCTTGGCGAAGATTTGTGTCTCCAATTATCACAAGATGTGAAGCGTTCCATTGAACACTCACTTGAGAACCCTGAAGCTGCTCTGGAATTTGCTAAATCATGGGGTCGTGGTATCGATGATGATACAAATAGAGAATTTGTTCAGATGTACGTCAATAAAAGAACACTTGATTACGGCCCCGATGGACGAGACGCAATTCGATTATTCTTGAAAGAAGGGCAACGAATCGGGATGATAGATGCTGCATTGGAAACAGATTCAATCGAATTTATCGGAGTTGAGTAAATGACTCAGAAGAAACCTGAGAGGTCAGAATTCGATTCAGTCGACCCAGCACCCCCAAGTAATGATAGTAGGGTCGCATCATTACGGGAAACGATTTGTAATGAAGACGAGAAGATGTTCCAGCGCATGCGAGCCCTCTTCGCTCTGAGGAATATAGGCGGAAAGGATTCGGTAGAGGCGCTCGCAGATGCCTTTTCTTCGAAGTCAGCACTTCTGAAACATGAGATCGCCTATGTCATGGGTCAAATGCAAGATTCGCATGCTGTACCACATCTAATCGATAGGTTGGCTGATGCTGATGAAGATGTGATGGTTCGTCACGAGGCAGCAGAAGCACTTGGGGCGATTGGTGATAGGACAGCTTTGTCAGTGTTGGAAGAGTATGTCAATGATGATGAAATCGTTGTCGCGGAATCATGCGAGGTTGCCCTCGACCTTCTTGAATGGGTTGCTAGTAAACGATTGGACTACAGCGAATGAGTGGTTCACATTGTAACCCATTCTGGGTCAGTAGTCATTCCACAAACATCACTCAAGAATAATGCTAAACCCTTTTTTGATTCATTATCGAGAATATTACGTACTTCGTTTTCAAAATAATGTGATACCCGTTCGAAATCGGTTCCTGAAGCTTCCGCTGCCGCTGCAATTACTGCAGCCTTATGTTGGTCGTCTTGGTTGAATTTAGAGTAATTTTCCAAGAGTTCCGAATGGATAATTTTCAGATTCTCTACTGGAGTGTCTCGCCGGCAAGCGAATACGCCGAAAACCATTGGAAAACCTGTCACTCGCGTCCATTCTCCACCTAGGTCGAGACAGACTAATTCTGGGTGCTCAGATGCTGCAGCGAGGGCTCTGTCACCGATGAGTAAAGCCCCATCACAGCGATCTAGCATTGAGATAAGATCAGGACCAGTTTCTATGCATTTAGGATCCAATCCACGATGAGTTAACAACCATCTCAACAAAACCTTAGACGTCGAAGAATCTGAAGGTAGTGCGATGTCCCTCATCTTACCTAATTCCCTTGTTCCGAAGAGAATAACAGATCCAACCGCACCCATTCCAACTATACCCAATTCGGGTAGTAACATAAGTTTCTCATGGTGAAGGGCATAGTCAGCTGTAGGAATAGGTGCAGTGATGCAGTCTCTTCGAAGAACGTGCCCAGTCAGCCACGCAGGTGGCGCAGGAAGCACAGTCCAATAATCACTCAAACCATGAAACAACGGATCGCAATTAGTGAATGCTACACGACCAACGACACGCGTCCAGGACAAATCTACACCTCAAGCTTCGATAATTGGCAATACTGTTCGTTCAGTCGCTAAAGAGGCGATGCGTTCGAACTGAGAGTACGTGGAGTTACGTTTCACCGGCGTATAACCTGCGTCCTCAATCAGACGGCAGATGTCATCTTGGCGGGAATCCAAACGTGTTTGGCTTCCAGCCGAATGCATAATTTCCTCATGGCCGACAGTTCCATCGATATCATCAGCACCTGCACTGAGTGCCATCTGAGCAACAGAATCACCGATATTCATTCGATATGCTTTGATGTGAGGGATATTATCCAACATTAATCGAGAGACGCTGATTACACGTAATATCTCATTGGAACTGGCCAATTGAGCCTCGGGAAGCCTTGTCTTATCACGTAGGAATGGATATGGGACGAAGCATTGGAATCCACCCGTTTCGTCTTGTAATTCTCTTAGAAGAGAAAGATGTTTTATCCGATCAGACGAAGATTCGACTGTTCCAAAAAGCATAGTACAATTGGTTGGAATGTGCAATTTGTGCGCAGCTCGGTGAATATCGAGATATTCTTGACTCGATTCCTTACCACGACATATTCGGTCGCGAACTGAATCGACAAGAATCTCCGCACCGCCACCTGGTATCGAATCTAATCCGGATTCTTTCAGAGTCTCGATGACGTCACCGACTGACAAATTGGAACGTTCTGCGATGTGTTTGATTTCGATCGCCGTTAACGATTTAATGTGGATGTGGGGGAATCTTTGTTTACATTGTCTATACAGATCTGCATAATGTTCTACAGTCCAAGTTGGGTGTAAACCACCCACTGAATGTACCTCGTCGATATGTTCTGCGAATGGTTCTATTCGGTGCAAATATTCCTCGATGGAGAGCTCGTACGCATCCTTGTGACGAGGACCCTTACGAAAGGCACAGAATCGACAAGCTAAGACACAAATATTTGTCGTGTTGACATGCAGATTTTCGTTGAAGAATACCTCATCCGAATGTTTGGATTTCTTGACCATCGAAGCTAGAGCGGTCAAACCTGATAGGGGTGCCTCGTCCATTAACAATAGACCAGTTGATTC
>DUJH01000053.1:24564-27647 GCA_013329905.1 Candidatus Thalassarchaeaceae archaeon
GATCTAATCGATAGAGGGATTGGCATCTTAGCTAATCGCGCTATCCAATAAAAATTGGAATTCGGACCGACGATTGACTGCATGACGCTCCCTCTTACTCACACCGAGATGATTTCAGATAGTGAATCTATCTCAGTAATGTAGTGGAAGAGAAACTCGGAAATCATCAAGAGCCAATCACAGAACCACGTATCGTGTCAGCGGAGCCGATTCCTCTCAACGAATTGAATGAACGCGCCAAGAGGTGTCGGCGCTCAATCGTAGACATGGTTCACAAAGCCGGAGCAGGGCATCCTGGGGGTTCTCTTTCAGCAATAGACCTCTTAGTTGGATTGTATTCCACCCAAATGTCAGTTTCGCCTGATGATGCAAACAATGGAGACCGAGATCGCTTCGTTATGAGCAAAGGACATGCGTCACCTGCGGTTTACTCAATCCTTCACGAAATGGGTTTTCTTTCACAGTCAGACTTAGATGGATTCCGTACGATGGGTTCAGTCTGTCAAGGCCACGTCGACATGAAGTGGACGAATGGGGTTGATTTCTCAGCAGGCAGCTTGGGTATGGGTCTGTCATTCGGTTTAGGCTGTGCTTTCGCTGCCAGGCTTAACGAACAAGAATTCCACACTTGGGTTATGATTGGTGATGGTGAAACTCAGGAAGGGCAAATTTGGGAAGCTTTCATGGCAGCCAGTTACCATGATATTCAGAACCTACACGTAATCGTCGATCGAAATCGTATCCAAAACGATGACTTTGTTGATGTACAAATGGAGATTGGCGATATAGCGAATAAAATAAACTCATTCGGATGGTCGGTAAAAGAAATCGATGGACATAATATGGAACATGTTGTTGATGCTCTTAGTTGGGCTGCGAATACCCCTGGACCTAATGCAATCGTCGCTCATACTGTGAAAGGCAAAGGAGTCTCTTTCATGGAAGATAACCCCTCCTTCCACGGAAAAGCCCCCACTGATGAAGAATTGTCACAAGCACTGGAGGAATTAGCATGAGTGCCCCTTCCACCGGTGGCGCGAGCAGGGATGGTTACGGTGCCGCCCTCCTCGAAATAGCACATGACTCACGCGTAGTGGTCCTTGAGGCGGATCTTGGCAAATCCACAAAGTCCTGTTTCTTCCGAGAAAAATACCCAGAGAGAACGATATCGCTAGGTATCGCAGAACAGAACATGATGCTAGTTGCTGCTGGACTAGCATCCTGTGGTAAAGTACCGTTCGCAAGTACATTTGCAATCTTCTCTGAGCGTGCATTCGAGCAAGTACGTAATGGAATAGCGAGACCAGGGCTCACAGTCCACATATGCGGAAGTCATGGTGGTATTCACACCGGTACTGACGGGTCAAGCGCCCAATCAATCGAAGATCTTGCTTTGTACCGAACAATTCCTGGAATGACAGTCATGCACCCGTGTGACGACCTCTCGGCTCGCCACCTAACAACAGCATTACTCAACCACGACTCGCCATCATACACCCGTACAGCTCGCAACAAAACCCCAAGGATGTATGACGAGGACACAGTAAATTCCCTCGAAATTGGAAAGGGTTCTATTCTACGATCAGGCAGTAATGTAGCGATCATCGCTAACGGCGTAATGGTTCACAAAGCGATGAAAGCAGCAGAATATCTCTCAACTCGTGGAATTGATGCAACAGTTGTAGACATGCACACATTGAAACCACTGGATACAGAACTTCTCGATCGTTTAGCCACCGAGTGCTCTGGCATAGTCACAGTGGAAGATCATTCGGTGATTGCAGGATTGGGCTCAGCAGTAGCCGAACATCTCTCACAGACCAATCCTACAAAAATCAAAATGCTAGGGGTTCAGGACCGCTTCGGTGAGAGTGGGGGTAGTGAGGAATTGTTGGAAATGGTAGGACTTACCAGCGAAGCGATCATCGCCGCGAGTGAATCTTTAGTCTGAGAACGAACTTTCCGACCGCATGACGGCGTTTGATTCAAGAACGGCTCATCACGCGAGGCCATCGTGGCCCCACTAGATGATGTCAAGAGACTCCTAGATGGGACTGTTGATCCGGATGCTTTGGAAGCAAATCCAGAACTCTACGATATGGCTGAAACAATCTATGGAAGGGATACCCTCGAACATCTCGGAGTCGAGGCGCCTGAAAGGCCAAGCGATTCAATCTACCAACCGAATGGAGATGCCAAACATGAGGTTGAAATGCCTCTACCGAATTTACCCCCATCTCCGATTCCTGAAGTTGTTGAGGGTAAACGTTCATGGATTATTTTCTCCCTTTCATTCTTCCTTTTTGCATTGTTAATGGTGAATCTCGTTGTGGGTTTTGGTTCGGTAGTGCCTCTTTGCGACTCCCCAGATTCCGAAACGCCCTGTGAGGATAAATTGACTCTCACATCAATTGCTGATTACGAATCTCCTGATTCATGGACGGAAACCATGTCAATCAATACAGTAGACGGAGTTCTCACCGTTCTAAGCACAGCCTTGATGGCCTACAGCCTCAGAAAGAAATGAAACTCAATACATCCGAGCCAGATGCTGGCGTCGAGTTGTCATTCGCCCTGTGACAGCGCATGGACGAGGTTCGGCGAATGGTTCGATGCAATCACCTAGGAATGTGAGGCCTGAAGCACGCTCGAGAATCTCTGCATCTGAATCATTTCCATCAAAGGCGAATTCGTAGACTTTACCTTCCTCGATATCGCTATTGAGTTGCCAGACATCATCAGTCTGAGTTATTCCAGGGAATGGAATTACGAATTGAGACATGTGAGCTGCAGAACGGACACGTAATTCGTTTTCAGTTCTGGTCAAAGCATCAGTAACGGCATTAATCAATTCACCCGAATCGTGGAATTCCTTACCACCAGTACGCATACTCATTACGAACTTGCCTGATTTGATATCACGGGGCCCCAATTCGATTCGCAATGGAACACCCTTGATCTCCCAATCATAGTGCTTCGCACCGGGCCGAATATCTCGACTATCGACCTTGACTCGGAATCCGGCCGCCTTCAATTGGGCTGCCATCTCCTCGATAGTAGGGACAACGGTCTGATCCAAATGT
>DUJH01000053.1:27867-31661 GCA_013329905.1 Candidatus Thalassarchaeaceae archaeon
AGCCCCGCATCATCCCCATGCATGCCAATAACTGCACCCAACATTCGCTCCGACATCCCGAAGGTAGTCTGGTGGCAAAATTGGGTTTGGCCATTAGTATCTTCATACTTCAAATCGAATGCCTTAGCCCACTGATCTTTGTAATGGTGGTAGGTGGCCACTTGCAAAGTACGCCCATTAGGCATTACGACATCGACTGCAGTCGAGTACCAAGCGCCAGGGAAAGTGTCCCAAACAGGGCGCTTGGAAACAATGGCCGGGAAGCACAAATCATGCAATAGATTCTGAACAATCTCAGCATCTTGAGCAATCTGTGCATCAGCCCCGGCCTGATCCTTATGAGCGGTATGAGCTTCAAAGAAATGTATCTCTCGAACACGAATGAACGAACGTGTTTGTTTAGTTTCATAACGGAAGGTGTTGACGATTTGGAACGTTTTGAGTGGAAGGTCGCCGTGTGAGCGAACCCAAAGCGGGAACATTGTGTACATCGGAGTCTCGCTGGTAGGTCGCAAAAACATAGGTACATCGAGTTCGTTGTCGCCAGCATGTTTGACCCAGTACACCTCTTTCTTGAAACCCCCTTCTTCCTCATCTAAACGAAGTACCGAAGGATCAACGCCCTCTTCCCGCGCTTTCTTGAGCAAAGAAACTAACCGATTCTCCTTGTCCAAAAGGTCCTCGGGGACCAACAATGGGAAGTTGTACTCCTCGTGGTCCGTTCTATCCATCTCTGCGCGCGTGAGTGTGTCAATCAAGGTCATTGCCTTCCAGCCATAGGGCTTCCAGACGTCCATGCCCTTGATTGGGTACCTCTTGTCGACAAGGTCGGCAATCTCAACGATCGCTGGGTACCAAGCGTTGAAATCATCCTTCGAAGGGATGCCACGCTTGGCCTTGTCATGCTTCGCCATGAGAGTCGTCGCCTGCGAGCGTCGCTTGAATGTGACGCTGTGAGCGGCTTCATTAGCCCTTGATGAGACCGTTGATGGCCTCACACAGTGCACGGTCATCAGAGACTTCGTCGACCGTACCATCAGCATGGACGACTCGAGCACGAATCTCGTCTGGATCATTCATCTCTTCCATGATATTGGCAATCACTGCATTGACGCCGTAGCACTCTATCTGGTCCCTCGCAAGTTCGATTAGTGTATCGGGTGTGACGTCGGATTCAAGTTTGAAACCGATACGGGTTGCACCTTCTACAAGGGATGCGAGTTCGGCTATATGTTTGGGTCCGGGAGTCAGGTCAAGTGACCAATTATCAACTCCACTGGGCTTCTTGCCTTCTTCTGCCTCTGTGTAATAATCAAGGACGGCTGCAGCGTGAATCCAGACGTTGGGCTGAGCATCATTGGCAACTTGTTGGCACACTCTGAGCATTCCGTCAGGCGTCCCATCACGACGGACGTCTGGTAAACTGAAGGATGGGTCAGCCGAAGTTTTACCAGCAATACAGATGACATTATGCCCCCTTCGATGAAGATATTCTGCAATTAACCACCCGGTTCTTCCAGATGATGCATTCTGAATTGCACGAACCGCGTCAATAGGTGCTCGGTTTGCCCCAAGCGTGATTGCCACAGTTTTCGAGGAGTCAGAAGTATTAGCTAAATGACAAACTGCCGCAACGATTGCAACAGGGTCAGACTGCTTTCTCTTGCCTTCCTCCACTTCGTTGACCAATACTGAACTTCCCTCTGCCGTTAACGCATCAAGAAGTTCCTGAGTCACGGGGTCATCGAATAGATCTTGATGCATTGAGGGAACGAAGCACATCCTAGCACCCCTCCCACGCGCCGCAGAAAGGGCCATCATCAGAGGTGAATCCATGATTCCATGGATGTGCTTCGAAATCGTATTACGAGTAGCTGGAGCGATGAGTATTATGTCGTGTCCATCCAATTGTGCCATTTCAGGAGACCAACCTTGGTGCACTTCCACATCAGATGCCCATGCAACAGCCAGTGGTGTGACTACCTTAGTCGCCTCAGAACTCATGACTACAGTCAACTCAGCCTGATGTCTGCGTAATTCCCTCGCTAGCCGGATAGATTCGACTGCTGCAATCCCACCGGTGATGGCCAGCAATACGCGCTTTCCAGCCAATGCATCGCTGTGAACAGCAACACCGGTGTCCTTGGTCACGATTTATCCAAACGGCCGTTGTTCAAGAGTGCGTCGCCGACCGACTGAGTGATGTAGGCGAGGTGATTGGAGAAAGTGTGGAGCCCAACCAGTTGGCAGCGATTCATCGCCATCTCTTCATCTTCGGCCTCTTGGATATCGGGATTTTTGTCTTGATAATGGTTACAATAGGAAATCTCGGAAACACACTATTCGATGGATTTGCCCTTGGCATAGCTGGGCTAATTGTGCTATACGCACTAGCCACCGCCTTTGGATTTCGACAAAAAAAACCCAATTTAGACCAGAAATACTCGAACCTTCTTCGTTTATTGGCAATGTTCTTCATTACGGTTGGTGCAGTTCAGGGATTATTGTCTATCGCATCAAATCAAATGATATTACTCATTCAATCTGGACTTTTGCTACTACTTGGAAGGGCGACAAATCGAAGGATCAAGACACTTCGTCATCCCATGTTCGTCCAATGGTTTTCACAAGGGTCCGGATCATCGTCGGAACTCGCTGGAGAAGAAGTCTATGCTTCCTGCCCACATTGTAGCAGTTTACTCGCCGTAATCCCTACGAGATTATCAATCGAAGACCGCTGTCCAAATTGCGAAGGATTCCTGATCACCAGTCATGAAGAGGAATAATCAATACCGCTCAAGGGCAGTTGCGATTCCCATTCCGCCACCGATGCACATGGTTGCAATAGCCTTCTTGCCGCCGGTTCGCTGTAAGAGTGAAGCAGCTTTGCAAGTGATTCGTGCACCAGAGGCGCCAAGTGGATGACCAATCGAGATTGCTCCTCCATCGAAATTCACCTTTGACGCATCTATTCCAAGTTCATCGATGCAAGCTAACCCTTGAGATGAGAAAGCTTCGTTCAACTCAAAAACATCGATGTCTTCTATTGACCATCCTGCCCGTTCAAGACATAGCCTAGTCGAGGCAATTGGCCCTAATCCCATGTAATCAGGAGGGCATCCTGTAACCGCAGCCGAGACGATGGTTGCGATTGGTTGTAAGCCGTTGGAAAGGGCAAATTCCTCACTGCAAATAATCGAGAAAACCACGCCATCAGTAAGTGGGGAAGATGTAGCGGCAGTAACTGAACCGTCTTCTTTGAAGACCGGGCGGAGACCCGCCATCGATTCTAGGTTGGTTGAAGCCCTGATGCAGCCATCCTCACCTATCGAATCTCCACCATGTACAATCTCACACAACTCACTATCGAAGTGACCTGCTTGCTGTGCAGCAGTAGATTTCGCATGTGAGGCCAGTGCGAACTCTTCCTGACGTAGCCGCGAAATCCCATACTTCTCAGCTACATTTTCCGCAGTAATACCCATGTTGATGTAAGCTTCTGGATATGATTCCTCTAAACTAGGGTGTGGTGACCAATTGAAGCCGCGTCTTTTGACTCGTGACATGGACTCCATACCACCGACTAGAAAACAATCTCCCCAACCGGCCTGAATGTTTGCGGCAGCCACATGAACTGCTTGCATTGAAGAGCCGCACAAACGATTGAATGTAGCACCAGGGACAGTGTCTGGCAATCCAGCAAGGAATGAGACGAGCCTTCCAACATTGAACCCCTGTTCACCCTCTGGATATGCGCAACCGAGCAGGAGATCATCTATTTCATCTCCAGAAAT